>NZ_JBVJMK010000001.1:383487-576196 GCF_055584245.1 Luteibacter sp. NPDC104163 | reverse complement strand
CGCCCCACCCCCCCCCCCCCCCCGTGGGGGGGGGGGGGGGGCGGGGGTGGGGCCCCCCCCACCCCCCCCCCCCCCCCCACCCCCGCTCCCACAGTCCCTCGACCCTGGCGCAGGCGAAAAAAAAGCCGGCTTGCGCCGGCTTTTTCTTAGTGGTGTCCCGAGAACGGGATGGCCTTGCGCCAGATCGACGGGTGGTGCGGCCAGTTCGGGTCCGTGAGGTACGGGTGGTCCGGGTAATTCAGGGCCAGCACCGAGCGGGACTGGTCGGCCAGCGGCTTGCGGTCCAGGGCCAGGTAGCTGCGGGTCAGGATCGCCAGGGCGTCGGCCGTTTCCGGCGACTGCTGGTAGTGCTCGACCACGTACTGGGCGCGGTCGGCCGAGGCGATGTACGACTTGGTCCGCAGGTAGTACTCGGCGACGTTGATTTCGAAGCGGGCCAGCTGGTTACGTAGGTAAATCATGCGCTGGCGGGCATCCGTGGCGTAGGCGCTGTTCGGGTAACGACGGGTCAGCTGGCTGAAATCGTCGAACGCCGTCAGGTTGAAGCCCTGGTCGCGGCGGGTGGCCCCGGTGTTGTCGCCCTTCTGGAAATAACGCTCCAGGAAGCCGCCGGTGCGATCAAAATTGATCAGACCGCGCAGGTAATAGGCATAATCTGCATGCTTGTGGGTCGGAAACGTCTTGATGAAGCGGTTGATCGTCGAGTACGCGTCATCCGGCTTGTTGTCCTTGTACTGCGCGTAGGCCAGCTCGATCTGGCTCTGTTCGTTGATATCGCCGGACGGGAAGCGCGCGATGAGGCGCTGGTAGGCCTTCTCCGCCGCGGCATAGTCGGCATGCTCCAGCGAGTCGTGTGCGTTCGCGTAGAGGCGGTCGATCGGCATGGTGTCGATCGTCTCCTTCTTGCTGCGGAACATCGAGCAGGCGCTCATCGACATGACGAGGACGAGCAGAATGGTGATCTTGGTTGCACGCATTGAGAGAGTTCGGATGCTTGAGCGAATGGGCATGATAGCTGAAACCGGCCCCGGGCCGGGCGGAGCGGTATGACGACGTTACGACACGAGGCCACTGTGCCGCTGACGGCCGCAGGACGGCGTTTCGACCAGTCTTTGGCCGAGATGTTCCCCGATTACTCCCGATCCCGCCTCACGGCGTGGGTCAAGGAGGGCAAGGTGTTGCTGGACGGGGCCCCCGCGGCGCCGCGCACCCTGCTGAAGGGCGGCGAGACGGTGGTCCTGGAGGCCGAGCTGGCTGTCGAGGTGGGCGATGCCCAGCCCGAGGACATCGCCCTGAACGTCGTCTATGAAGACGACGACCTCATGGTGATCGACAAGCCGGTGGGCCTGGTGGTGCACCCTGGCGCCGGCAATCCGGCTGGGACGATGCTCAACGCGCTGCTGCACAGGCTGCCCGCGCTGGCCCAGCTGCCCCGCGCCGGTATCGTCCACCGCCTGGACAAGGACACCTCGGGCCTGATGGTCGTGGCCAAGACCATCGCCGCCCAGACGGCGCTGGTGGCCATGCTTTCCCGGCACGACGTGCACCGCCAGTACGAGGCCGTGGTGCTGGGCACCATGGTGGCGGGCGGCACGGTGGACGAGGCCATTGGCCGCCACCAGCATGACCGGCTGAAGCAGGGCATCCGCGACGAGGAACAGGGTGGCAAGGCCGCGATCACGCATTACCGCGTCCGCGAGCGTTTCCGCGCCCATAGCGTGCTGCAGTGCCAGCTCGAGACGGGGCGCACCCACCAGATCCGCGTGCACATGGCCCATATCGGCCATCCGCTGGTCGGCGACCAGCTTTATGGCAACGGCCTGCGCCTGCCGCGCGGCGCCAGCCAGGAGCTGATCGATGCGCTGCGCGGCTTCCGCCGCCAGGCCCTGCACGCCGAGAAGCTGGCGTTCGAGCACCCGATCACGGGTGAATACCTCGCCTTCGAATCGCCGCGCCCACCCGATCAGGATGCACTGATCGAGGCCCTGCGCGCCGATACGGCGATCAACCCGATCGAGGACTGAGCGGGATGGATGACGCCTGGATCCGCCCGGACTGGGCCGCGCCGGACGGCATCGGGGCCGCGGTATCGACCCGGCAGGGCCCCGGCGTGTCTGCCGGGCCCTATGGCCGGTTGAACCTGGGCCTGCGCTCGGGGGATGACCTCGGCGCCGTGGCCGCCAACCGCGCCTCGCTGGTGACGGCCCTGGGCCTGCCGGCGGCGCCGCTGTGGCTACGCCAGGTGCACGGCACCGACGTGGCGGAAGGGGACGCGGCCGAAGGTGAGGAGCCGGTGGCGGATGCCGCCGTGGCCCGCGGTCCGGGCCAGGTGCTGGCCATCCTCACCGCCGATTGCCTGCCGGTGCTGTTCGTCTCGGCCGATGGGCAGACCATTGGAGCAGCCCATGCCGGCTGGCGTGGGCTGGCGGCCGGCGTGCTCGAGAACACCGTGAAAGCCATGGGTGCCGAAGGCGTCCAGGCCTGGCTGGGGCCCGCCATCGGTGGCGGGTCGTATGAAGTGGGCGATGAGGTCCGCGAGGCGTTTGTCAGCCATGACGCAGGAGCGGCTGAAGCCTTCACCGCTACGCGGCCTGGCCATTGGCTCTGCGACCTGTACGTCCTGGCCCGGCGCCGCCTGGCGGCCGCCGGGGTCACCCGGGTCAGTGGCGGCGGCTTCGACACCTTCACCGACCACCGGCTGTATTCCTACCGGCGGGATGGGGCGCAGAGCGGGCGGTTTGCCAGTCTGATCTGGACCAGGTAGCTGCGCCCGCGCTTCGCAGGCATCGCGCGCAAGCGCGCTCCCACAAGCTCGCGGAATACGACGCTAAGGGCTGATGCCCTTGTGGGAGCGAGCTTGCGAGCGATCGCTCCGCGAAAGGGCGGGGCCCTGTATCAGGGAGCCGTCATCGGCGAGGGCACGTAAATCTCCGGCTTCACCCTTGGCGGCTCCATCAGCGCGTGGAGGAACAGGTTCCGCCAGTGGGTGATGTCGTTGCGTTCGAGCACGTCCATCATCGATTGCCAGCGCATCCGCCGTTCCTTCAGCGGCATCTCCAGCGCCCGCTTCAGCGCCTCGGAGACCTCGTCCAGGTCCGACGGGTTCACCAGCAGCGCCGCATCCAGCTCCTGCGCGGCGCCGGCAAAGCGCGACAGCACCAGCACACCCGGGTCCTGCGGGTCCTGGCAGGCCACGTATTCCTTGGCCACCAGGTTCATGCCATCGCGGAGTGGCGTCACCAGGCCCACCTTCGCCACGCGGAAATAGCCCGCCAGCACCTTGTGGCCGAAGGATTTGTTCACGTAGCGGATCGGCGCCCAGTCCGGCTCGGCGTACTGGCCGTTGATATGGCCCGCACTGCGCTCGAGCTCGCGTCGGAGTGAGCGATATTCCGGCACGTCCGAACGCGAGGGCGGGGCGATCTGCAGCAGCGAAACCCGCCCGCGCATGTCCTTGTGATCGCGGAGCAGGCGCGCGAAGCCCTCGAAGCGCTCCGGCAGGCCCTTGGAATAGTCGAGACGGTCCACGCCGATGATCAGTGCGCGGTCGTCGATGGATGCCTTCAGCTTGGATACCGCGCCGCTGTCTTCGGCGCGGTGGGCGAGCTCTACCGCCTCGGCCGTATCGATGCTGATCGGGAACACGCCGGCGCGGAAGATCCGGCCGTTGGCCGCGCGGATGCGACCACCGGTGCGCATGGCGGCGCCCAGCTCATGGAGGAAATAGTCCTCCAGCGCACGCAGGTCGCGCTGCGTATGCAGGCCGACCAGGTCGTAGGACGCCAGCGATTCCAGCAGCTCCCGGTGGCGGGGCAGGGTAATGAGCAGGCCCGCGGCCGGCAGTGGGGTGTGCAGGAAGAAGCCGATGCGATTTTCCACGCCCAGCTCGCGCAGCATCGCCGCCAGCGGGATCAGGTGGTAATCGTGCACCCAGACGATATCGTCCTTCTTCAGCAGCTTCGCCACGCGCTTCGCGAAGATGCGGTTCACCCGGAGGTAGCCGTCCAGGTGGTCGCGGCGGTAATCCACGAGGTCGCCGCGGTAATGGAACAGCGGCCAGAGCGCGCGGTTGGCGAATCCACTGTAGTAATCGTCGTGGTCGGCCTTGGACATATCGATGGTGGCGTAGGCGATGTTGCCTTCTTCCACCTCGTGCAGCTCCTTGCCGGTCTCGGCCGCGATATTTCCGCTCCAGCCGAACCACAACCCTCCCATCTCCTGCAGCGCCGCGTTCATGGCTGACGCGAGGCCGCCGGTTTGCGTCTGCTTGGGCAGCGCCACGCGGTTCGAAATGACGACCAGTCGGCTCATCGTCTGCTTGCGGCTCCGTTTGTCAAAGTGGATTTCACTTTATCCAGCCAAGCATGGACATCCGCCGGGCTAGACAATGTGAACGCCGCTTGTGACGGTGTTCTTGCACCAACGCGTACCGACATGCCGCCCCGTGCGTTCACGACCGCGAAGGCGTGCTCATCCGTGAGGTCGTCGCCGAGGTATACGGGCGACCGGCCCTGGAACGGGGCTTCGCCAAGGAAGGCTTCGACCGCCACGCCCTTATCCATGCCGCGCGGCTTGAACTCGCAGACATGGTTGCCCGGCTGCAGTTCGAACGAGGGGAAGGCGGCGGCGATGGCTGGGGCCAGCCGCTCCACCGCCGGCCCGTGCTCCGGCCGCTCGCGCCAGTGCAGCGCCACCGACCAGCTCTTGTCCTCGACCCGCAGCCCGGGCAGGGCCTTCGCCGCGGTGTGCACCGCCTCGCGAAGGTGCAGGAGCTCGCCGGCATCGACCGGGAGGATGACCAGCGTGCCGTCGGCGCGGCGCCGCTCCAGGCCGTGCTGGCCGGCGGCGGCCCAGCCGGGGCGCCCGAAAATCCGGTCCAGGCCGTCGATGGGCCGCCCGCTGACCAGCGCCAGCGCGCCGCCGAGGGCTTCGTGCAGCGCATCGAGCGTCTCAAGGAGGCCCGGGGCGAGCGCCACGGCCTCCGGGTCGTCGGCAAAGGCCAGCAGGGTGCCGTCGGCATCGAGGAACAGCGCCGAGCGGTCATCGACGCGCTCGGCCGGTGGCGGGGGCAGGGGGCTGTGGCGTTCGGTCACGGCGGCTCCATTCGGGCTGGGGTCGCCCGAGCATGCCCGCGATTAAGTAAAAAAACGGCGACGAACACGGCCAGTGAACTGTTGAAGGCGCATGATCTCACCCGCATCTGTGACACCAGAGGCGGCTGCGGGGAGGGCCCGGGGCACGCCAGAACCTTTGGGAGAAACCATCGATGCGAATGGACAAACTCACGTCGCGTTTCCAGCAGGCGCTGGCCGACGCGCAGTCGCTGGCCGTCGGCCGCGACAACAATATCCTTGAACCCGCCCACGTCATGCTGGCGCTGCTCGACCAGCAGGGTGGCTCGACCGGGCCGCTGCTCACGCAGGCGCAGGTGAACGTGCCCGCGCTGCGCCAGCGCGTGGCTGAAATGGTCGACCGCCTGCCGCGCGTCAGCGGCCAGGAAGGCAACATCAGCGCCGGCAACGACCTGACCCGCGTGCTGAACCTCACCGACAAGCTGGCCCAGCAGCGCGGCGACCAGTTCATCGCCAGCGAACTGTTCGTGCTGGCGGCGCTGGACGATCGCGGCGAACTGGGCGGCGCCCTGAAGGGCGCTGGCGCCACGAAGGAACGGCTCGAAGCCGCCATCGACAAGCTGCGCGGCGGCGAGAAAGTGCAGTCGGAAAACGCCGAGGAGCAGCGCCAGGCGCTGGAAAAGTACACGATCGACCTCACCGAGCGTGCCGAAAGCGGCAAGCTCGATCCGGTGATCGGCCGCGACGAGGAAATCCGCCGCACGATCCAGGTCCTGCAGCGTCGCACCAAGAACAACCCGGTGCTGATCGGCGAGCCTGGCGTGGGCAAGACCGCCATCGTCGAAGGCCTGGCCCAGCGCATCGTGAACGGCGAAGTGCCCGAGGGTCTGCGCGACAAGCGCGTGCTGTCGCTCGACATGGGCGCGCTGATCGCGGGCGCCAAGTTCCGTGGCGAATTCGAAGAGCGCCTGAAGGGCGTGCTCAACGACCTTTCCAAGCAGGAAGGCCGGGTCATCCTGTTCATCGACGAGCTGCACACGATGGTCGGTGCCGGCAAGGCCGATGGCGCGATGGATGCAGGCAACATGCTCAAGCCCGCGCTCGCACGCGGCGAGCTGCACTGCATCGGTGCCACCACGCTCGATGAGTACCGCAAGTACGTCGAGAAGGATGCCGCGCTCGAGCGCCGCTTCCAGAAGGTGTTCGTGGGTGAGCCGAGTGTCGAAGACACGATCGCGATCCTGCGTGGCCTGAAGGAGCGCTATGCCGTGCACCACGGCGTGGAGATCACCGACCCGGCGATCGTCGCCGCGGCCACGCTGTCGTCGCGCTACATCCCGGATCGCCAGTTGCCCGACAAGGCCATCGACCTTATGGACGAGGCGGCATCGCGCATCCGCATGGAGATCGATTCCAAGCCGGAAGAACTCGACCGCCTGGAGCGTCGCCTCATCCAGCTCAAGATCCAGCGCGAGATGCTGAAGAAAGAGCAGGACGACGAATCGAAGCAGCGCCTGGCCACGCTCGAGGCCGATATCGAGAAGCTCGACCGTGAGTTCTCCGACCTCAACGAAGTGTGGAAGTCGGAGAAGGCCACCCTGCAGGGCGCCACGAAGATCAAGGAACAGATCGAGGCTGCGCGCCTGGAACTGGAAGCCGCACAGCGCCGCCAGGATTTCGCGAAGATGAGCGAGATCCAGTACGGACGCCTGCCCGCGCTGGAGACGCAGCTGGCCGATGCGCAGAAGGCCGAGCGGCAGGATTTCACGCTGTTGCAGGATCGCGTCACCGCCGAGGAGATCGCCGAAGTCGTCGCGCGCTGGACCGGCATCCCGGTGTCGAAAATGCTGGAAGGCGAGCGCGAGAAGCTGCTGCACATGGAAGACGCGCTGCATGCGCGGGTGGTCGGCCAGGATGAGGCGGTGCGCGCCGTGTCGGATGCGATCCGCCGCGCGCGTGCGGGCCTGTCGGATCCGAACCGTCCGTATGGTTCGTTCCTGTTCCTCGGCCCGACGGGCGTGGGCAAGACGGAGCTGTGCAAGGCGCTGGCGGATTTCCTGTTCGATACGCAGGACGCCATGGTTCGCATCGACATGAGCGAGTTCATGGAGAAGCATTCCGTGAGCCGCCTGGTCGGCGCGCCCCCGGGTTATGTCGGTTACGAAGAGGGCGGTTACCTCACGGAAGCGGTCCGCCGCCGGCCGTACAGCGTGATCCTGCTCGATGAAGTGGAGAAGGCGCATCCGGATGTGTTCAACATCCTGCTGCAGGTGCTCGACGACGGCCGCCTGACCGATGGCCAGGGCCGCACCGTCGATTTCCGCAACACCGTCATCGTCATGACCTCGAACCTGGGCTCGAACCTCATCCAGGAACAAGCGGGCGATAGCGAAGCGGATTACCTGCAGATGAAGGCCTCGGTGCTGGGCGTGGTGCAGGCGCACTTCCGTCCGGAGTTCATCAACCGCCTCGACGACCTCGTGGTGTTCCGCCCGCTCGACAAGAAGCAGATCCGCTCCATCGCGCGTATCCAGCTGAACTACCTGTCGAAGCGCCTGGCCGAACGCCAGCTCGGCTTCGAACTGAGCGACGCGGCGCTGGACCTGCTCGGCAGCGCCGGTTTCGATCCGGTGTATGGCGCGCGGCCGCTGAAGCGGGCGATCCAGCAGCAGCTCGAGAACCCGCTGGCCCAGGCGATCCTGCGCGGCGAGTTCTCGCCTGGGCAGACCGTCCGGGTCGATTCGGACGGCAACCACCTGCGGTTCTCTGCTGGGTGAAAAAACATCGCGCGCAAGCGCGCTCCCACAGGGGGTGTGACATGCCCCTTGTGGGAGCGCGCTTGCGCGCGATAGCCCCAACTCCTTGATAATGACCGGCTAGAACACCCCGGACCCCGCTATGCCCATCTACGAATTCCAGTGCCAGGCCTGTGGCCACCGCTTCGACCGCCTGCAGAAGATGTCGGATCCCGATCCGGAGACCTGCCCGAACTGCGGCGAGCCGCGGGTGGGCCGCATGCTGAGCGCGCCGCAGTTCCGCCTGGCGGGCGGCGGCTGGTACGAGACCGACTTCAAGAAAGACGGTGACAAGAAGAAGAACCTGGTGGAGGGCTCGTCGGGTGGGCCTGCTGCCACGCCGGCGGCTGCTGCGCCTGCTCCAGCGCCTGCACCGGCAGCGGCGCCGGCTTCGAGTGGTAAGGCTGGCGACTGATTGACGGAGATCGCGCGGGGCGTCGCCCCAAGGCGTGCTTCAGCGGGTGAAATCGCGCGCAAGCGCGCTCCCACACGCGCCCTCCCATAAGGGCTTGGCGGGATGGCAACGATTTCCTGCGATCCGTTCAATCAGCGTTGCGGATCCTTCCGATAGTTTTTGCGACACCTCGATCGAAAGGACATACCGGCCGTGAAACGCCTGCTTGGAATGGTTGCGATGCTCGTGCTTGGCGCGGGCTTTTTCATGGCTCCGGCGCCCGCCCACGCTCAGCGTGGCGGCGATACGGTCAATTGCTACAGCGATAACGGCAAGCGCTCGTACTGCCGGGTGCCCTGGCGGGATGCACGGCTGATCCGCCAGGACTCGAAGACGGCCTGCATCCGCGGCCGTACCTGGGACATGGATCGCGGCGGCCTCTGGGTCGATGATGGATGCCGCGGCATCTTCCAGGAAGCCGGTGGCTGGGGTGGCGGTGGCCGCCCGGGCTGGGGTGATGGCCGGCCGGGTTATGGCGATGGCCGGCCGGGCTACGGCGGTGGTGGCCAGCTCTTCGACTGCGAGTCCAAGGACAATAAGCGGGTGTTCTGCCGCTTGCCGATCGGCCGGGGCGCGCGCCTGGTCGAACAGCTCTCGAAGACCGATTGCCGCGAGGGCTACAGCTACGGCTTTACCCGGGATGGCATCTGGGCCGACCGGGGTTGCCGCGGCAAGTTCGATATCGGGCGGTAAGGGTTGATAGGCCTAAAGAAGACCTCGGGTCGTGGTACGATCCGGGGTCTTTTCTTTTGCATTGCACCGCGGAGCCCCAAGCGCATGCGCACCCATTTTTGCGGCCTCATCGACGAGTCCCTGGTCGGCCAGGAAGTCACCCTGTGTGGCTGGGTCAACACCCTGCGCCTGCAGAGCCACGTGGCCTTCGTCGACCTGCGCGACCATGAGGGCATCGCCCAGGTCGTGATCGAGCGCGAAAACGCCGATGCCTTCGCCGTGGCCGGCGAGCTGGGCTACGAGTACGTGGTCAAAGTCACGGGCCAGGTCCGCAAGCGCCTGTCGGTGAACGACAAGCTGAAGACCGGCACGGTCGAACTGCTGGCCGACAAGGTCGTGATCCTCAATGCCGCGCGCGACCTGCCGTTCGCGCTGCACGAGAATCCGAACGAGGACATGCGGATGACCTACCGCTACCTCGACCTGCGCCGCCCCGAGATGCAGAAGATGATGCGTACGCGCACCGCGCTGGTCCGCGAGCTGCGCCGCTACCTGGATACCGCCGGTTTCCAGGACATCGAAACCCCGATCCTGACCAAGGCCACGCCGGAAGGCGCGCGTGACTACCTGGTGCCCAGCCGCGTGCACCCGGGCCAGTTCTACGCGCTGCCGCAGTCGCCGCAGCTGTTCAAGCAGATCCTGATGATGGCGGGCTTCGACCGCTACTACCAGATCGCCCGCTGCTTCCGCGATGAAGACCTGCGCGCGGACCGCCAGCCGGAATTCACCCAGCTCGACCTGGAGTTCGCGTTCGTCGAAGAGCGTGACGTGCAGGGCTTCGTCGAGAACATGATCCGCCACGTGTTCCGCCAGGTGCGCGGCGTCGAGCTCGATGCCACGTTCCCACGCATGACCTACGCCGAAGCCATGCGCCGCTTCGGTTCGGACAAGCCCGACCTGCGCATCGCCCTCGAACTCACCGACATCGCCGAGGCGGTGAAGCACGTCGAGTTCAAGGTGTTCGCCGACCCCGCCAACGACCCGAACGGCCGCGTGGCCGCGCTGCGTGTCCCGGGCGCCGCCGACCTGTCGCGCAAGGACATCGATGGCCTGACCGAGTACGCCAGCCGTTACGGCGCGAAGGGCCTGGCCTGGCTGAAGGTCGATGACCTGGCCAAGGGCCGCGAAGGCATCAACTCGCCGGTGGCCAAGTTCCTCGACGACGCCGCGCTCAACAAGGTGCTCGAGCTGACCGGTGCCGCCAACGGCGACATCGTGTTCTTCGGCGCCGGCGGCTGGAAGGTCGTGACCGATTTCATGGGCGCCCTGCGCCTGAAGCTGGGCCGCGACCGCGGCCTGGTCGAGGACAGCTGGAAGCCGCTGTGGGTCACCGACTTCCCGATGTTCGAGTACGACGAGGAAGAGAAGCGCTTCGTCGCGCTGCACCACCCGTTCACCGCGCCGAACATCGATGACATCGCCGACCTGCGTGCCAACGCGGCCGTGGCGCTGAGCCGTGGCTACGACATGGTCCTCAACGGCAGCGAGATCGGTGGCGGCTCCATCCGTATCCACCGCCCGGAAATGCAGAGCGCCGTGTTCGAGCTGCTCGGCATTGGCGCGGAAGAAGCCGAGGCCAAGTTCGGCTTCCTGCTCAAGGCGCTGCGCATGGGCGCGCCGCCCCACGGTGGCCTGGCCTTCGGCATCGACCGCATCGCGGCCATCATGGCCGGCACCGAGTCGATCCGCGACGTCATCGCGTTCCCCAAGACCACCAGCGCGCAGGACCTGATGACCGACGCCCCGTCGCTGGTCTCGGCCCCGCAGCTGAAGGAACTGCACGTCCGCGTCGATGCCGCGGAGCCGTTGAAGTCCTGACCCGAAGCCGTGGCTAGCCGATGAATGCCGTGCCCACCGACGTCATCCTGCTCCACGGCCTGTGGATGAAGGGATTCGCCATGGCCATGCTCAACCGGCGGCTGCGCGAGGAAGGCTTCCGGGTCCACCAGTTCGAGTACATGAGCGTGGTGGCCCCGCCGGAGCAGGCGATCGCCCGGTTGCGCAAGCGCATCCGCGGCCTCGCGCCGGGGCCGGTCCACGTGGTGGGACATAGCCTGGGCGGCATCCTTGCCCTGCTGGCCTGCCGTGACCTCGACGAGCCGGGCGGCCGCATCGTCTGCCTGGGCTCACCCCTCAATGGCAGCGGCGCCGCGCGCGGTCTCACCCACCACTGGGGCGGGGATGTCCTGCTCGGCCGCTCGCGCGAACTATTGGCGCACGGCCTCGACCACTGGGATGGCCAGCGTGAGGTCGGCATGATCGCCGGCCGCCAGCAGGTGGGCCTCGGCTCGCTGGTGGGCGACGTGGGCGACCAGCACGATGGATCCGTCGGCGTGGAGGAGACCCGACTTCCGGGCCTGACCGCCCACTGCATCCTCGAGACCAGCCACACGGGCATGCTCATTTCCGCCGATGTAGCCCGCCAGGCCGCCTTTTTCCTGCGCGAAGGCCGCTTCGATACACCGCTCGTGTAGAATCGCGCCCCTGTCCATCCGGTAGCGCCAGGAAATACACATGGGTAGAGGCCCGTCCATCGAAGGTCGCAAGAACGCCGAAGACGCCAAGCGCGCCAAGGTGTTCACCAAGCTGATCCGCGAAATCACCATCGCCACCCGTGGCGGCGTGCCTGACCCCAACGGCAACCCGCGCCTGCGCGCGGCTGTCGACAAGGCCCTGGCTGCCAACATGACCAAGGACACCATCGAGCGCGCGATCAAGCGCGGCTCGGGTGCCGATGGCGGCGCCGACATGCACGAGATCCGCTACGAAGGCTACGGCCCGGCGGGTACGGCACTGATCATCGACTGCGTCACCGACAACCAGACACGTACCGTGGCCGACGTGCGCGCGGCGCTGACCAAGCTCGGCGGCAACATGGGCACCAGCAACTCGGTGGCGTTCCAGTTCACCCGCGTGGGCCAGGTCGTCATCCACACCGGCGGCGACGCCGACGTGGAAGCGAAGCTGGAAGAGGCCGCGATCGAAAACAACGCCGAAGACATCGTGATCGCCGATGGCGTGGGCACCGTGCTGCTCGCCGCCGACCCGATCGCCGTGGAAGCCATGCGCAAGGCGCTCGCCGCCGCGGGCTTCGAGGTCGATGGTTCGGACGTGGTCATGCGCCCCAACGGCCCGCTGGTCACGCCGACCGGCGAGGCGCTGGAGCAGTTCCAGAAGCTGCTCGCGCGCCTGGATAGCCTTGACGACGTGGATGAGGTCTACCACAACGCGGTGCTGCCGCAGGAAGCGGACGACGAGTAAGGCCCACGGGCCTTGCGCGCACCGCACCGCATCGTTTCGTCGCCATGACACGCATCCTCGGCATCGACCCGGGCAGCCAGCGCACGGGCGTCGGGATCATCGACGTGGCCGACAATGGCGCGCTGGCCCACGTATGGCATGGCGCCCTGGTCATCGGCGGGGAGGCGACCTTCCCGCTGCGCCTGAAACGCATCTTTGACGAACTTTGCGTCATCATCGGCGCGCACGGTCCGGCGGAAGCCGCGATCGAGCGTGTCTTCATGGCGCGCAACGCCGATTCGGCCCTGAAGCTGGGCCAGGCGCGTGGCGCGGCCGTGTGTGCCGTGGTCAGCCAGGGAATCGTCGTGCACGAATATGCAGCGACCGAGGTCAAGCAGGCGGTGGTCGGCACCGGCCGCGCCGACAAGGCCCAGGTACAGCACATGATCGGGATGATCCTCGGCCTGAAAGGTCCGCTGCAGGCGGACGCGGCCGACGCGCTGGCGATCGCGATTGCCCATGCGCACACCCGTTCCAGTATTGAACGCGTGGGTATCCCGCGCACGGCTTGGAGACGTCGGCGATGATCGGCCGCCTTCGCGGAATCCTGGTGAGCAAGCAGCCGCCGTCGCTCCTCGTCGAGGTTGGCGGGGGCGTGGGCTATGACGTCGATGCACCCATGTCGACCATCTACGACCTGCCGGCGACCGGCAAGGAAGTGACCCTGCTCATCCACTACGCCGTGCGCGAGGATGGCGTGTCGCTCTACGGTTTCCTCCGCGAGACCGAGCGGGCCATGTTCCGCAACCTGCTGAAGGTCAGCGGCATCGGCGCGAAGATCGCGCTGGCCGTGCTCTCCGGCGTCTCGACGGAAGAACTTTCCCGCCTGGTCCATGCGGGCGACGTGGTCGCGCTTACCAAGATCCCGGGCATCGGCAAGAAGACCGCCGAGCGGATGGTGGTGGAGCTGCGCGACCGCGTTGACGCCACCGGCGTGCGCCTGCCCGCGGCCAACGGCGGCGTCGCCGCACCGGTCGATCCGGTGGGCGAGGCCACGGTGGCCCTGCAACAACTCGGCTACAAGCCGCCCGAGGCCACGCGCCTCGTCAGCAAGGTGGCCGCCGAAGGCGATACCGCCGAAGCCATCATCCGCAAGGCGCTGCGCGCCGCGCTGGGAAGCTGATCATGGGCCTGTCCCACGCAGAAGAATTACGCAACGCCCACGGCAAGAAGCTGGCGAAGCTGGCACTTGGCGCCATCGGCGTCGTGTTCGGCGACATCGGTACGAGCCCGCTGTACACCATGAAGGAAACCCTGGGCACGCACGGGATGACCCCGCAGCCCCTGGCGGTGCTGGGCGTGCTCTCGCTCATCTTCTGGTCGCTGCTGATGGTGATCTCGCTCAAGTACGTCACCTTCGTGATGCGTGCGGACAACAAGGGCGAGGGCGGCATCATGGCGCTCATGGCCCTGGCCCAGCGCAGTGTCGCGGGATCGCCGCGCGCCCGCTGGGTGCTCGCGGCGATCGGTATCTTCGGTGCATCGCTGTTTTACGGCGATGGCGTGATCACGCCGGCCATGTCCGTACTCTCGGCGGTCGAAGGCCTGGAAGTGGCCGCGCCCGAACTGGACACCTACGTCCTGCCGATCTGCCTGGTCATCCTGTTCGTGCTCTTCGCGATCCAGCGCCACGGTACCGACCTGGTCGGCAAGGCCTTCGCGCCGGTGATGGTGGCGTGGTTCATCGTGCTCGCGATCCTCGGCATGCACCAGATCCTGCAGCACCCGCAGGTGCTCTGGGCGCTGAACCCGAAGTACGCCGTGTCGTTCTTCATGGAGCACGGCAAGCAGGCCTTCATCGCATTGGGCGGCGTGGTGCTGGCGCTTACCGGTGGTGAGGCGCTGTACGCGGACATGGGCCACTTCGGCAAGAAGCCGATCCGTTTCGCCTGGTTCTTCTTCGTCCTGCCGGCGCTGCTCATCAACTACTTCGGCCAGGGCGCGCTGCTGCTGCACGACCAGACCGCGATCGAAAACCCGTTCTACAAGCTGGTGCCGGAGAACCTCCTGTACCCGATGGTCGCCCTGTCGACCGCGGCCGCGGTGATCGCCTCGCAGGCGGTGATCTCGGGTGCCTTCTCGATGACCCGCGAGGCGATGTCGCTGGGTTACTCGCCGCGCATGGCCGTGGTGCACACCTCGCGCGAGATGTCCGGGCAGATCTTCGTGCCCTGGATCAACCGCCTGCTGCTGGTGCTGGTGTTCCTGGCGGTGCTCGGCTTCCGCTCCTCGAACAACCTGGGCGCCGCCTACGGCATCGCCGTGACCGGCACCATGACGATGACCACGCTACTGGCGCTGGTCGTGGCCAAGCGCCGCTGGAACTGGCACTGGTCGGCGGTCATCACCGTCGGCGTCATCTTCCTGATCACCGATCTCTCCTTCTTCGGCGCCAACGCGCTGAAGATCGCCCACGGTGGCTGGTTCCCGCTGGTCCTCGGCGTCGTGATCTTCACCATGATGACGACCTGGCGGCGGGGCAGGGACCTGGTGGTGCGCGAGATCAAGCAAAGCGGCCTGGCGCTCGAGCCCTTCGTGGCCAATATCGCCGACCACCCGCCGCTGATCGTGCCGGGCACGGCCGTGTTCCTTACCGCCAACCAGAACAGCGTGCCGCACGCCATGCTGCATAACCTCAAGCACAACAAGGTGCTGCACGAACGCAACGTGCTGCTCACCGTGGAAATGCTTGAGACGCCGGTCGCGGATTACGAAGAGCGGATGGAGGTCATCGAGTACGGCAACGGCTTCTATGGCCTGCAGCTGCGCTATGGCTTCGCCGAGGATCCGAACATCCCGCAATCGCTATCCCGCGCCAGTACGCAGGGCCTCGATTTCGACATGATGGATACGACGTTCTTCCTGTCGCGCGAAACCATCGTCGCCGACGTGCGCCGGCCGGGCATGGCGTTGTGGCGCGACAAGTTGTTCGCGTTCCTCGCCAGGAATGCGCTCCCGGCCACGGCGTTCTTCCAGATCCCGGGCAACCGGCTCATCGAACTGGGTGCGCAGGTCGAGATCTAGCCGGCCCGCCGCCCATGCCATAATGCGGGCATGTCCGAGCACCGCATCATCTCTTCCGCCGCCGCCATGGATGACGAGGCGCTGGAGGCCAGCATCCGTCCCAAGCGCCTTGCCGAGTACCTCGGCCAGCAGACGGTGCGTGAGCAGATGGCCATCTATATCGAGGCGGCCCGCCGCCGCGGTGGTGCGCTCGACCACGTTCTGATCTTCGGGCCGCCCGGCCTGGGCAAGACCACGCTTTCGCACGTCATCGCCAACGAGCTGGGCGTGAATGTCCGCTCCACCTCGGGACCCGTGCTGGAACGCGCCGGCGACCTCGCCGCGCTGCTGACCAACCTCGAGGCGAACGATGTCCTGTTCGTCGACGAGATCCACCGCCTCTCGCCGGTGGTCGAGGAAGTGCTCTACCCGGCGATGGAAGACTTCCAGATCGACATCATGATCGGCGAAGGCCCCGCGGCCCGCTCGATCAAGCTCGACCTGCCACCCTTCACCCTGATCGGGGCGACCACGCGCGCCGGCCTGCTCACCGGCCCGCTGCGCGATCGTTTCGGCATCATCCAGCGCCTGGAGTTCTACAGCGTCGATGAGCTGACCGCGATCGTCCGCCGCGCGGCGAAGATCTTTGGCATCGATTGCGACGTGGAAGGCGCGACGGAGATCGCCCGGCGCTCGCGCGGCACCCCGCGTATCGCCAACCGCCTCCTGCGCCGCGTCCGCGATTTCGCCGAGGTGCGTGGCGACGGCCGGATCACCCACGCGCTTGCCCGCGCCGCGACCGACATGCTCAAGGTGGACGCCGAGGGCTTCGATGACCTCGATCGCCGCCTGCTGGGCACGATCATCGAGAGTTTCGATGGTGGCCCGGTCGGCGTCGAATCGCTCGCCGCCGCCCTCAGCGAGGACCGCGGCACGCTCGAGGACGTGGTCGAGCCCTACCTGATCCAGCAGGGCTACCTGATCCGCACGGCCCGCGGCCGCATGGCTTCGGCCAAGGCCTGGCGCCACCTGGGCCTGAACCCGCCGCCCCGGCAGTCCGGCACCCCGGACCTGTTCCAGGACGCCCCATGAGCCAGTTTTCGTGGCCTGTCCGCATCTACTGGGAGGACACGGACGCGGGCGGGGTGGTCTACCACGCCAACTACGTCCGCTTCATGGAGCGTTGCCGCTCCGAGTGGCTGCGGGCCCAGGGGATCGACCAGGTCGGCCTGCGCGAGGCGACCGGCCTGGGCTTCGTCGTCCGCGACATGACCCTGGATTTCCTGCGCCCGGCCCGTCTGGATGATGAACTCCTGGTGACCCTGGCCGTCAAAGAACGGCGTTCAGCAAGTATGCTGTTCGGTCAGGAGATCGTGCGGGGGGATACCACGCTGTTGCGCGCGCAGGTGCGCGTGGCCTGCGTGAACCTCGACGCGATGCGCCCGGCCCAGATCCCCGCGGATCTGTTCCGCCCAGAATTCCTTTAATACCAAGCCTATAGATACCCGGCGGAGAGCCTTCAAGCGATGAACGGTGGACTCAATATTTTCAAGCTGGTGACGGAAGCCAGCCTGCCCGTGCAGCT
This sequence comes from Luteibacter sp. NPDC104163, assembly GCF_055584245.1. Classification (NCBI taxonomy): domain Bacteria; kingdom Pseudomonadati; phylum Pseudomonadota; class Gammaproteobacteria; order Lysobacterales; family Rhodanobacteraceae; genus Luteibacter; species Luteibacter sp. NPDC104163. The sequence continues at coordinate 559,255 of NZ_JBVJMK010000001.1, read as the reverse complement.
GGTCATGCTGCTGTTGCTGGTCTTCTCGTTCCTGTCGTGGGTGATCATCATCCGCAAGTACACGCAGCTGAAAGAAGCCCATACCAACGCCGAGACGTTCGAGGATCGCTTCTGGTCCGGCGCCGACCTGGCCGCCCTGTTCCGCGAAGTGGGTAACCGCGACGGCAAGCACGGCATCGAGAACATCTTCGAAGCGGGCTTCCGCGAGTTCGCCCGCCAGCGCCAGCGCCGGGTGAGCGATGCCGACCGCATCATGGAAGGCACCGAGCGCGCCATGCGCGTGGCCGGCACCCGCGAGATCGGCAAGCTCGAGCAGAACCTGGAATTCCTGGCCAACGTCGGTTCGATCAGCCCGTACATCGGCCTGTTCGGTACGGTGTGGGGCATCATGGGCGCCTTCCAGGGCCTGGGCGAAATGAAGGACGTGACCATTTCGGTGGTCGCGCCGCACATCTCCGAAGCCCTGATCGCCACGGCCATGGGCCTGTTCGCCGCGATCCCGGCCGTGTGGGCGTACAACCGCTTCGCCACCCGCGTCGAGCGCGTCGCATCGCGTTACGAGGTTTTCCAGGAGGAATTCTCCTCGGTGCTGCAGCGCCAGATCCACGCCGACGACGTCGCCTGAGCCCGCCGCCATGGCCACGCGCAACGTCTACCGCCGGCACAAGCGGAAGCTGAAATCCGAGATCAACGTCGTCCCGTACATCGACGTGATGCTCGTGCTGCTGATCATCTTCATGGTCACCACGCCCATGATGAACCTCGGCGTGGATATCCAGCTCCCGCAGACCAACGCCAAGTCGCTCCAGGACAAGAAAGACCCGATCGTCGTCTCCGTCGACGAGCAGGGCCAGATTTACCTGACCGCCAACGGCACCAAGCGCGAGCCGGTCAGCGTCGAGGAGTTCACGAAGAAGGTCACCGCCTTCCACGATGCCAATCCGGAGATCCAGGTGCTCCTGGCCGGTGACGAGCGCGTGGGCTACGGCAAGGTCTACCAGATCCTCCCGATCCTGCAGACCGCCGGTATTTCCAAGATCGGCCTGATGAGCCAGCCGCAGTCGGCCCAGAATGGAAAACCATAACGGTACGCCTCGCGCGGTCATCCTGGCCGCGCTCCTCCACCTGGGCATCGTGGCCTTCCTGGCCATCGCGGTGATCCCCTGCACGGACTACGAAAAGTGGGCCGATGCCATTGGCGTGCCCCGCGAATGGAACCCGATGAGCTGCCCGGCGCCGATCCAGCTGCCGGGCCAGATCATCGAGGCCACCATCATCGGGCCGACCGGCTCGCCGCCGCCGAAGGCCACCAAGGTCAAGCCGACCCCGGATACGACCCCGCCGCCGCCGGTGACGCCCGCGCCCACTCCTCCCCAGGAGAAGGTGCCGGTGCCGACGCTCCCGCCGCCGCCCAAGCAACCTGACATCAAGGATCAGCAGAAGATCGTCGACGACGCCCTGCAGAAGGCCGAGGACGAGAAGAAGCTGCAGGAAGAGAAGCAGCGGCAGCGCCAGGCCGAGCTCGATGCGCAGCAGGAAGAAAAGAAGAAAGAGCAGCAGAAGAAGATCGACGACATCTTCAAGCAGCTCGATGCGGCCAAGGCCCAGACGAAGAAGGCTGACTCCAGCAAGAAGCAGGCGGAGCAGCAGCTGAAGGACCTGGCGAACGCCAAGGACGACGGCCTGCCGGACCTGCCGCCGGCGGATCAGCGCCAGACCGGCCAGAACGGCAAGGACGACAGCAAGCAGGCGTTGTACATCGCGGCGATCCAGAACACGGTGACCCCGAACTGGCTGCGCCCGGACAACACGCCGGCCGCCCCCTGCACGGTGCACATCGTGCAGATTCCGGGTGGCCAGGTCCTGAGCGCGAAGGCGGATGCCAGCTGTCCGTACGACGCGGCGGGCAAGGCTTCGATCGAAAACGCCGTGCTGCGCTCGCAGCCGCTGCCCTACCAGGGCTTCGAAGACGTGTTCCAGCGAAACCTCACCTTCACGTTCAGGCCGCAATGATGTAGCGCGCCTCGCCCGGTCGCCGGGCGGGGCGGTTCAGAAACGGGTCACGCAACTTGCGACCCACGCGTTAAGATTCCGTCGACGTCCCCAGCCCAGGCCATGACCCCACCCATGCGCAGAATGCTTCCCCGCTTTGTCCTTCTCCTGGTGGCTCTTGCCGCCCTCGTGGCTGGCCCGGCCTCGGCCCAGTCCCTCAACGTCGATATCGTCGGCGGCCTGAAGACGGCCACCCCGATCGCGGTCGTGCCGTTCGCCCAGGCGGGCGGGGCACCCCTGCCTACCGACGTGGCCGACGTGATCCGCGCCGATTTCAACCGCTCGGGCAAGTTCCGCTCGCTCGACAAGGCCGATATCGTCGAGACCCCGTCGCAGGGCTCGGACATCAAGTTCGCCACCTGGCGCCTGCTCAAGCAGGATTTCATCACCGTGGGCCGCATCAGCGATGCGGGCGGCGGCATGGTCAAGGTGGATTACGAGTTGTGGGACGTGAACCGCCAGCAGAACCTGCTCTCGCAGTCGTTCACGGCGCCTACCGGCGACCTGCGCGGCGTGGCCCACCAGATCGCCGACCAGATCTATGAAAAGATCACCGGCGTGCGTGGCGCCTTCTGGACCCGCATCGCCTACGTGACGGCGGTGGGTACCGGCAACAACACCACGTATTCGCTGATCGTGGCCGATTCCGACGGTTTCAACCCGCAGACCGTGGCCCGCTCGCGCGAGTCGCTGCTCTCGCCGGCGTGGTCGCCGGACGGCAACAAGCTGGCCTACGTTTCGTTCGAAAGCGGCAATTCGGCCGTGTATGTGCAGAACATCTCCACCGGTTCGCGTAGCCTCATCGCTTCGCACCCCAAGGGCATCAACTCCGCCCCGGCCTGGTCGCCGGACGGCAGCAAGCTCGCGGTGAGCCTGTCCTACGTGGGTAACCCGGAGATCTTTATCATCGACGTCGCCAGCCACGCCGAAACGCGGGTCACCAACAACTTCGCGATCGATACCGAGCCGACCTTCACCCCGGACGGCCAGAGCCTGATCTTCACCTCCGATCGCTCGGGCAAGCCCCAGCTATACCAGACCTCGATCTCGGGCGGCAACGCCCAGCGCATCACTTTCCAGGGCGGCTTCAACGCCAGCGCCTCGGTCAGCTTCGATGGCAAGCAGATTGCGATGGTGCAGGGCAACGGGAACGTGTATCGTATCGCCATCATGGACCGCAGTCTGGGCGGGCAGGTGCGCTTCGTTTCCCCGGGTAACGTGGACGATTCGCCCAGCTTCGCACCCAACGCCAGCATGCTGCTCTATGCCGCATCGCAGGGTACGCGTGGCGTCCTGTATGCGGTTTCGGCGGACGGCCTTGTGCGCCAGCGTCTCGTCCTTGCGGATGGTGACGTGCGCGAGCCGTCCTGGGGACCGTACCGACAGCGTTGATGGCGCGCCCGTCAGGGCTGCGACATCGACAACGTCCCGGGAGGGCGCGGCTAGTTCCGCGCCTTTCCTGCGGGCGACAGAATGAAGGAACACCCGGCGATCGCCCATAAAGCGGCCGACGGAGCGAAGGCGTAGGGTGCGGGACAGCGCCCCGTCTACGTGGATGCAAGTAGAAAAACAGCCGGACAACCGGCGGTGTCTGTCCCGAAACCGTAAAAATACTGTCGGAACTCAACTGTTGAAGGAACGTCCCATGAATAAGACCGTTACCGTCACCCTGGCTGCCCTGCTCTGCGTGGGCGCTGCCGCGTGCTCGAAGAAGAACACCAAGCCCGTCCAGCAGCCGGCCGAAGCGCCGGTCGCCACCGCGCCGGCCCCGACCAACGATGGCAAGTACCAGCCGTCGGATCTCGATACCGATGCCTGCCTGCGTCAGCGCGTTGTGTACTTCGATTTCGACAAGAACGATGTGAAGCCGGAATTCCAGCAGATCATCGCTTGCCACGCCAAGTACCTGCAGGATCGTCCGCAGTCGGCCATGACCCTCGAGGGTAACACCGACGAGCGCGGCACCCGCGAGTACAACCTGGGCCTCGGCGAGCGCCGTGGCAATGCCGTCTCCAGCGCCCTCCAGGCTGCTGGTGGTTCGGCTGGCCAGGTCAACGTGACCTCGTACGGCAAGGAAAAGCCGGTGTGCAAGGAGCACAACGAAGATTGCTGGGCCAAGAACCGTCGCGTTGAGATCGTCTACACCGCGAAGTAATGAAGAAGTCTCTGGCTAAAAGTTTCACGGCCAGGCTTGGCGTGGCGGGCGCAATCGCGTCCGCCACGCTTTTTGCGTCTGTGGCCCCGGCTCAGGATCGCCTCAGCCTCGCCGACCGCGTCGCGCGGCTCGAGCAGCAGAACCAGGCCAATTCGGGCACGACGCAGCTGGTGAACCAGGTCAACGACCTGCAGCAACAGGTGGCCCAGCTCCAGGGGCAGATCGAAGAGCTGCAGCACCAGAACCAGCAACTCCAGGATTCCCAGAAGGCGCAGTACGCGGATGTCGATTCGCGGCTGGGTCGTCTCGAAAAGGGTGGGGCACCCGCCGGCCAGCCGGCCGCAGCTGCCGGCCCTGCACCGCAGCAGCCCGCGCCCGCCGCAGGCGCGCAGCCGCAGGCCGCCGCACCGGCGCCGGCTGCCAGCACCGGTGGCAACAACCCGGGCGCCGCATCGCCGGCCGAGCAGGCCGCCTACGATGCCGCGTTCAAATCCTTGCGTGGTGGCGACTACGTCACCGCCTCGCGCGGCTTCCGCGACTTCCTCGTGAAGTACCCGGAGAGCCCGCTTGCACCCAACGCCTATTACTGGCTGGGTGAGTCGTACTACGTGACCATGAACTACCAGGTCGCGATCGAGGCGTTCCAGCGCCTGGTGAAGAATTACCCGCAGAGCGACAAGGTCTCCGATGGCCTGCTCAAGGTGGGCTACTGCCAGATCGAACTGAAGCAGCAGGACGCGGCCATCGCGACCCTGAAGCAGGTCTCGGCGAAGTATCCCGGTACCAAGGCCGCAGGCCTCGCACAGGAACGACTGCGCCGCCTGCAGCGCCAGACGGCCAACTAATCCCATGAACGGCAGCACCGCAATTCCGGCGGATGTTTCGCCGGCCGCTCCCGTCCGGGAACGCCTGCGGATCACCGAGATATTCCACTCCGTGCAGGGCGAGGCCGATGCGATCGGCTGGCCCACGGTGTTCGTGCGCCTGACCGGCTGCCCGCTGCGCTGCGTTTGGTGCGATACCGAATACTCCTTCCACGGCGGCCAGTGGCACGACATCGACGCGATCGTCGCCGAGGTCGCCAGCCATGGCGCGAAGCACGTCTGTGTCACGGGCGGTGAGCCGCTCTCGCAGAAGCGCTGCCACATCCTGCTGCGCAAGCTGTGCGATGCCGGCCACGAGGTGTCCCTGGAAACCTCGGGCGCGCTCGATGTCTCCCAGGTCGACCCGCGGGTCCGCAAGGTCATGGACCTCAAGGCGCCGGATTCCGGCGAGAGCGCCCGCAACCTGTGGTCGAACCTCGAGCACCTGCTCCCGCACGACCAGGTCAAGTTCGTGATCGCAAGCCGTGGCGATTTCGAATGGTCGCGCGATGTCGTCCGCGAGCATGGCCTCGATAGCAAGGCCATGGTCCTGTTCTCTCCGGTGTGGGGCAAGGTCGAGCCGCGCGAGCTCGCCGAATGGATCCTCGCCGACCGCTTGCCCGTGCGCTTCCAGCTCCAGCTGCACAAGCTGCTGTGGAACGACGCCCAGGGCCACTGATTCCCGATCAAGGTACCCGCATGAACGCTTCGAACTCCCCCCGCAAGGCCGTCATCCTCGTTTCGGGCGGCATGGATTCCGCCGTCACGATCGCGATGGCCCGCGAACAGGGCTTCGACGTGTATGCGCTTAGCGTGGCTTATGGCCAGCGGCATAGCTCTGAACTGGAAGCGTCGGAGCGCGTCTCGAAGATGCTCGGTGCCGTGGCGCACAAGACCGTTCACGTCGACCTCCGCACCATCGGCGGCTCGGCCCTCACGGCTGATATCGAGGTGCCGGAAGAGGGTGGCGAAGGCATCCCGGTGACCTACGTGCCGGCGCGCAACACCATCATGCTTTCCATCGCGCTGGGCTGGGCCGAAGTGCTCGGTTCCAACGACATCTTCTGCGGCGTGAACGCCGTGGATTACTCCGGCTACCCCGATTGCCGCCCGGCGTTCATCGAAGCCTTCGAAACGCTCGCCAACGTGGCGACCAAGGCAGGCGTCGAAGGCGCCGGCATCCGCATCCACGCCCCGCTCATGCAGATGGGCAAGGGCGACATCGTGACCGAGGGCGTCCGCCTCGGCGTCGACTTCTCGGAAACGGTCAGCTGCTACCAGGCGGATGCCCAGGGCCGGGCGTGCGGCCATTGCGATGCCTGCCGCCTGCGCGCGGAAGGTTTTGCCAAGGCTGGCGTGCCGGATACGACAAAGTACGTCTGAATCGCGTTCGCCAGGTAAAGGTGCGAAACGAAAGGGCCCTCAAGGGCCCTTTCTCGCGTTGACGCCGCCCGATGTCACGCACCTGCGATCGGAGTCGTTTGCAGCAGGCGAGCCACATATGGTTGAACCGTTGACCACATCGTGGTGATCGTGCCGACCAGAAAAATAACTATCCCGTTGAGCACCCACGACCGCGGCGCACATTGCGAAACCCTTTCCTCAAGCCGTGCAAGCGATTCGACCACGGTGGTGAGCGTTGCATCGATGCGGACAAATCGTGCATCAATACGATCCGACATGGTGTCGACACGTTGCGATACGTCGTCTACGCGCTTCGAGACGTCATCAATCCGGTTTGATAGGTGCTCGACATCGGCGCGGGTCGCATAACCCAGGCCAGTGCACGCAGGATGGTGGGGTGAGCGGGACGAGTGGCGGCGTTTCATTCTGGTCTCCTTGACTCGGAAGTTCAGCCTAGCCGATCGCAAAGTGATGTTGTATGAGACATACGCGCGTCCGTCGTAAGCACACACCAATACCTCATGTAGGGTCGACCCTATGCACTGGCGCACACGGGCGCAGCGTGGCGAACTGCGCGGATAATTAGCACGATCCAGGCGAAGATCCCCGTCACCATGAGTGTTGTGATTACGACGATGGCGATGGCGCAGAGCATTTCGCCGATCAGGTTGAGGCAGGATTTAGCGGTCGAGCAGAACGTCATCTGTGAACTCCAGCATCGCGCGGGAGTTCACAGTAAGGCGTAGGCATGCAGGCGGTCCGTAAGCCACCGTCGCGACCGCCTGTGGGTATCTACCCTCGCGTCTGTAGGTCAATCGCCAGATTTTGTGTTCGGTCGGTTCGCTGAATACGAGACCGGCAAGAACACGTACGCGTTGCCGCTCTTTGCCTTCGCGATATGCCCCAGCGCGGGGAATGGCAGGTGCGATCCGCCGACAAGGTAACCCTGTTTCGCCGCATCGGCGAGCACCTTAGCGCGCATGCCCTCAGCGGCACGGTCATCGCTATCCCATGCGATACGCACGGTGGGGTCGGTGAACTGGACGTCAGCGGAATGCACCGTATCCCCCCAAAGCAGAAGCTTCTCGCCCTTGCTTTCGACGACATAGAAACTGTGGCCCGGCGTGTGTCCAGGCGCGGGCACGGCGCGCACGCCGGTAACGATGGAAGTCTCACCTGCGAACGGCTTGAGCTTCCCCGCCGAGATATACGGCGATATCGCCTTCTGCGCGACCATGAAACTCGCACGGACACCTTCCGGTGCCTTCGCCTCGTTGGCGGGATTCATCCAGTAATCGACGTCGGCCTTCGCGATACGTAGTTCCGCATTCGGAAACGTACGCGCGCCGTCGTGCACGAGCCCGCCAGTGTGGTCCGCGTGCATGTGTGTGATCACGACTTCATCGACCTGTTCCGGCGTGTAACCGGCGGCACGCAGATTCGCCAGTGTGTGGCCAAGCGTCGGCCCGAAGAACACGCCAGCACCTGTGTCGACGAGTACCAGCTTCTGGCCGGTGTTGATCAGGAACTGGTTCATTGAGGTTTCGGCGGGAAGCTTGTCGAACGAGCTTTTGTACGCAGCCCTGATCTGGCCCGGCGCTTCACCGACCAGTAGCGTATCCATGGGGAAATCGATCGTCCCGTCACTCAGCGCGGTGACTTCGATATCTCCTACCATGACGCGGTAGTAACCCGGCGCCTGGCCACCGATCATCGGGGCTGCAGCACGTGCTTCCGGCAGGGTGACGCAGAGCGCGGCACCGACGGCCAGGACGGCGAGGAGCATGGCGCGGGCGCGCAGCGGGTAGGATCGGTTCGAGGCGCAAAGGCTCCGTGTTACACGCGGTAGGGTCACGCGAGACGCAGCGGTGTTGCTTCGGATGGACATGGCAATCTCCTGACTCACATGGCGGATGCCAGTGGAGGAACAGAAGATTAGGTAGCAGCCCGCAGCGTCGGAAGCCGGGACACGCACATCACGGTGGTGCGCCCGCGGAACCAGTGAGAGCAAACGCCGCCAATCAAGACGGCATCAATGCGTGATCGCGGCGACGGGAACGAGGCGCGATGGTGGGTCGTGACGGATTCGAACCGTCGACCTACGGATTAAAAGTCCGCTGCTCTACCGACTGAGCTAACGACCCATGCGCAAGGAGCCGGCTAGTTTAGTGCCCGGGCCGGGGTGGCACAACCCAAGGGGCGTTCAGGTAGCCAGCACGATGGCTTCGACATCCCGCCCGGCGTCGCGCCAGGCGGTGATTCCACCCGTGAGCGGCCGGACATTGGCGAAACCCAGCTTGGTCAGGCGCTCGGCCACCTTGGCCGCGGAAACCTCGTTCGGGCATGAGCAATAAATGATCACGTTCGTGTCGCGGGGCAGGGTCGCCAGGTCGGCGCTGGCCGTGCCCAGGTCGAACAGGCGCGAGCCCGGGATCACGAAGGGGTCGTCGCGGCGGTTAGAGGTGCTGCGCACGTCGACGATCAGGGCACCCGGGTCGTTGGCGAGCAGCACGGCCAGTTCGTCCACCGAAATACGGCTCTTGCGCAGGCGTGCGATCAGCAGCGTGCGGCGGATGTAGCGGAAGGTGATCCACACCACCAGCCCGATCGCCGCGAGGGTGACCAGGCCCACCCCGAATTGCTTCAGCAAGGCGAGTACGGCATCGATCTGCCGGTAGAACAGCATGCCGGCGGAAAGGCCCACCGATATCCACAAGGCCGCGCCCGCCAGGTCATAGAGGGTGAACCGGCTGAACCGGGTGTCGCCCGCGCCCGCGATGGGGATGGCGACCAGCGACAGCCCGGGGATGAAACGCGACACGAGCAGCAGCTTCACCCCGCGCTTCTCGAAGAACCCGCTGGCACGCCGGACACAGGTGTCGGGCGACAGCGAGATGCGGCAGAGGCTATCCAGCACGCGGTAGCCGAAGCGGCGGCCCGTCAGGAACCACGCGGTGTCGCCGGCGAACGCCCCGGCGAGGGCGCCGAGGAAGGTGGCCAGGATAAGCATGGGGCTCTGCGCCAGCACCAGCGTGCTGCCGACCACGATGAGCGTGGGCATGGCCGGTACGGGCAGGCCGATCGCGCCGGCGAATACGCCAAGGAACGCCACTACCGGCGCGGTGTCCGACCAGTTGACGCTCGCCACGACCGTATCCCCGGATGCTCGGTTTCAGTGGCGCAAGGGTACGCCGGTCCGCGCTCCGCGCACAGGGGCGCAACCCGCGATTTTCACAATGCGGCGTGGTGGCTCAGCACGCTGGCGGGACGGGCTACGGTCCCGCTCGCCGCGCCCTCCAGCTGGACCCAGAACAAGGTGCCGCGACCGGGACTGGAACGCACGCCGATGCTGCCCCCGAGCAGCTCGGCGATCCGGCGCGCCACGGCCAGGCCGAGACCGTAGCCGGGGTGTCCCGGGAGCCGGGTGAAGTCGTCGAACAGCCGCTCCTGCTGGCGTGGCTCGAGGCCCATGCCGTTGTCGCGCACCTCCAGCCGTACGGCATCGCCTCGGCGGCGCATGGCGACCAGCACACGCCCATGCGGCGTGCTGATCACGGCGTTCGCCACCAGCCGGTGGATGAGCTCGGAAAGCAGGTTGGGGTCGCTGCGGACGGGAAGCCGACCGCCACGCCAGTGGATGTCCACGCTGAGCCGTCCCGCATCGTTGGCGATGGCATCGCGCTCGCGGACGAACAGGTCGGCCGCGATGACCTCATGGGGCGTGGGTTCGACCGCGCCGGCATCGAAGCGGGCGAGGTCCAGCAGGCCTTCCAGCAATTCGTTCAGGCGGGTCACATTGGTACGCATCTGGCCCTGCACGGCACGCTGGCGCAGGTCGTCGCCGGGCTGCATGCCGCCGACGAACAGCGACAGCGCCTGCAGCGGCTGGCGGAAGTGGTCGCCCAGCTGTTCAATGAAGCGCGTCTGCCGCGCCATCTCCTGCATCCGCTGGCGGAACGCATCGGCCAGCGCGGCATCATGCCGGGCCCGCAATTCGCGCATGTCGCCGATGAGCCTGCCGACGGCCAGGTCCAGCGATTCCGTATCGCCCAGGCCGCGGTCCTTGCGTGAGCGCAATTCGCCATCGATTCGCGCCATGACCACGTCGACTTCGTCGAGCGTATCGGCCAGTTCGCGCGCAACGAGGCGCCGGCTGGCGACGTACACCGCGCCGATGCCGACGGCGAGCAACAGCATCATCAGCATGGCGGCGAGCCGGCGTTCGCGGAGGGCGGAGGTATCGGTGACGGTTTCCAGTTCGCCCAGCGGCGTGGCGACGGAGACGCGCAACTGATGGTTCGCACTCAGCGGACGGCCGCTGTCCAGCGACAGGTCATAACCTTCATTGCGGTGGAGGATCACCCGCGCCGTTGGCGAGCTGCGCGATAGCGTGCGCGAAAGGGCGTCACGTGTCGCATCGTCTCCCATGTTGGCTGTCACCACGCCGGCGAGTCGCACGGCCTGGATGCGCGCCACGTTGCGTGCTTCCTGCGTAATCCCGCGCAGGTGCATCACGCCGAGCATCCCCGTCAGCGCGAGCGCGACCGCCACCATCGGCAGCAGGCCCTTGCGGGCTCGCCGCTCGCTGGTCGGCAACGACCGACCGGGCGATGGAATGGACGCGATCATGCTACGGCCTTGGGCTGGGTCTCATGACGAATCTATGAAACAGCCGCGCGTGGCGCGATAGACAAGGGGAGCTAAGCCTTGCGGCGTATGCCTTCCGGCCGATGGCCTATTTGCCACGTAGCCGCGCGACGAGGCCATCGTGGTCGGACTGGATCTTCCTGAACCGCGCCTCGCGCGCGTTTTCACTGACCCACTGCGCGGTGGTCGCGCGGCGCTTCTCCAGCGTGTATTCGATATCGGCGAAGGGTACGAGGCACGCGTTCGTGGCGGGCGCGAAGCCACTGATGTCGTGGATCAGCTTCAGGTTGGCTTCTTCACGCGCGCCGTCCTTGCCCTTGCCGTAGCCCGTAATGAATGCCGCCACTTTTTCCCGCAGCGAGGCGGGCAGGTCGTTGCGGATCACGATCACCGCATGGGGGATCAGCGACGACTTCCAGAGGACGCGAAGGCGCGCGTACTGGTCGGGAAAGTGCTGCTGGAACCGTTCCAGGTCGGCGGTGTTGTTGGTCGCGACATCGGCCTCGCCGTTGGCGACGGCCAGCGCATTGTTCTGGTGGTTGTCGACGTGGACCTTGGCGAAGAAGGTGTCGGAGTCCACCCCGCGGGCGGCGAACAGCTGCGTCTCCGGTACGAGGTAGCCCGAGACCGACAGTGCCTCGCCGCGCGCGAAGCGCCACGTGCCCGGTTTGGCGAACAGCTGGTCGAGGCTGGTGATGTGCGAATCGGTGGCCGTCAGCAGGACGGCGTAGTACCCCTTCGACCCATCGCCGCGGGTGAGCTGGCCGATCACCTGCATGTTCTGGCCCATCACGGCGTCCAGGGCGAGACGGCCGGAAAGGAAGGCGATATCGACCCGCTGCTCGCTGATCGCCTGCGCGATGCCTTCGTAGGTCGTGACCGACACGGCCCGCACGGGGCGGCCGAGCGCGGTATGGAGGTCATCCAGCATGGGGCGCCAGGCTTCGAGCGACTCCGCAGGCCCCCCGATGGGGAGGATGCCGAAGGTCAAAGGGGCGTTGGGATCGATGTCGGTACCGGCGGCGCTGGCCATGCCGGGCAGCAGCGTCGCGAAAGCCAGCGTAACGACGGCCAGCCAGCCATGGAGGAGCCGTTTCGTCGTGCTCACCCTGCCTGCCCGCATGCGCCTGCCTCGCGTCGTGTGACGTGCTGTCCCCCCCGGCGCTCCCTGCCCACCCGGGCGCCAGCTTACGCCGCGCCCGTGGCAAAAACGTGTCCTGTGTTTCAGTCCCCGAGATGCTGGGCGGCCACGAGGGCCTCGAGGCGGTTGCGCACGTGCAGGGCGCGGAAAATCGCGGCCAGGTGGATCTTCACCGTGCCCTCGCTGATGCCGAGCTCGCGGGCGATCAGCTTGTTCGGCCTGCCCTTGGCGAGCAGCTTGAGCACGTCGATCTGGCGATCGGTCAGGACCGTGGCCAGGCGCTCCTTGGTGGTCAGGCCATCGCCCCCCGCCGTCGCGAACGCCGGGACCATCGGGGTCGCCGATGCCGCCTTCATCGCCTCGGGCGGCACGTAGATGCCGCCGCCCACGACCAGGCGCACCGCGTTCAGGATGACATCGGGCGGTGAGGATTTCGGGATGTAGCCCTGGACGCCGAGGTCCAGCACGTGCCGGATGGCGGCGGGATCTTCGGTGCCGGAGAGGACAATGACCGGGCGCGCGCGATCGGTAGGATCCTCGCCGGGCTCCTTCAGCGCGGCCACGGCATCCTTGATGTGCTCGACGCCGTCGGCACCGGGCATGGCCATGTCGATCAACGCGATATCCGGCAGGGGAGCCCTGCCAAGGTGCGCCTTGAGCTGCGCCACCGTTTCAGCCTCGACGAACTCGACCGCATCACCCAGCTCGCGAAGCTTCAGCTTCACGCCCTCGATGATCAGCCGATGATCGTCCGCGATCAGAACTCGCATGCCACTCCTCCGCCCGCACTGCCACGAGCATCCCCGTTCGAAGGACCATAGCCCTCCCGGATGTCGGCGGCAAGCAGGCCATTCGCCTCAGACGGCCGCATGATGGACAGACCATGCGGAAACCATTACATCGTGGAGCCGTTCGGGGGAGACCGGCTTGTACAGGACCTGCGTGGTGGTTGTATCCACGTTTGCCAGGAAGTCGCTGCGGGTCTCCCCGGTGATCAGGACGCGGGCAAACGGCGGGGGATCCCCCGGCCGGCGGCGGTAGTAGCGGTCGAGCAGGGCCAGCACGTCCAGGCCCGTCCCCTCGCGCAGGCGCAGGTCGGAAATGACCAGGTCGGGCGGCTGCATCCACAGGTGCACCGCTTCCATGGCCTGCTGGGCATCCTCGGCGGTCATCACCTCGCAACCCCAGCTGCCGAGCAGGTAGCTGATGCCGGCCAGGATGCTCGGCTCATCGTCGATCACCAGCACGCGCATGCCAGCCACGTCGCGGGGCATGCCCGGCTCGGGTGCCGCGGCGGGCGGCGCCTCCGGGATCGGGTTGGCGGCCACCTCGGGCAGGGTGATCGAGAACACGCTGCCCTTGCCGGGCTTCGAGATCACCGTGGCCCGGGTGCCAAGCAGCCCGGCCAGGCGCTGCACGGTCGACAGGCCCAGGCCCAGGCCACGGCGCGTGCCTTCGGGCCTGCCCGCCTCGGGGCCACTTTCCACGCGGTAGAACTCATCGAAGATGTGCTCGACGTGCTCCCGGGGAATACCCAGGCCGGTATCCCAGACATCGATGCGGATCTTTCCGTCATCCCGCCGGCGGGCGCCGACCAGCACGCCGCCGCAGCGGGTATAACGCAGCGCGTTGCTCACCAGGTTGTTCAGGATCCGCGCGAGCATCGTGCGGTCGGTCCGCACCCATGCACCCGTGGTGCGCACCACGAGGCGCAGGTCGTGCTGCTCGGCCACCATGCGGAAGTTCACGCTGACTTCCTCGAACACCTCGTCCAGCGCGATATCCCGCGGTGCGGCCTTCATCGCGCCGGTGTCCAGCCGCGAGAGGTCCAGCAGTTCGCTGAACAGGTGGTCGAGCGACTCCACGCATTCCTGGATGTGCGCGATGCGATTCAGCCGGACCGGATCGAATTCATCCACGGCCAGGCCGGAGGAAAACAGGGTCAGCGCATACAGCGGCTGGCGAAGATCATGCGACGCGGCGGCAAGGAAACGCGCCTTCGCGACGCTGGCGGCTTCCAGCGCTGCGTTCTTGCGCGCAAGTTCGTCCGTGGCCGTGGCGATCTCGCGTTCCATGCCGATCTGCGCGTGCAGCAGCTTCGATGCCGCGCCGTTGAAGCCCCGTTGCAGGTCGCCGATCTCGGTGTCGTCGGTTACCGGCACCACGACCGTGCGGTCGCCCAGGCCGAGCTGGCGCACGGCAATGGCCAGGTTGCGCAACGGCGCGCTCATCCAGCGGGCCGCGGACCAGCCGATCATGATGGCGATCAGCAGGCTCAGCGAGAGCCAGATCAGCGCGTTGTGCACGCTGGCGCGCTGCGCCGCGACGGCATCTTCCACGCTGACATCCACGGTGACCGAGCCCACCACGCGGTGGCTGACCGGGTCGAGCACATCACGTGAAACGGTCAGGTTGTCATCATCCTCGACCGTACCGTTCACCCGGTCGGCGAGGATCTCGCCGTCGCGATCGGCGATGCGTACCCGCGACACCTGCGGCAGCTGCACGATGGATTGCGCGATGCGGCCGAGTTCGCGGCGCTGCTCGCTACGCAGCGCCTCGCCGGAAACGGTCGCGGCCTGCTGGGCGATGGCGTCCGCCGTCGAGCGGCCCATCTCGTGCAGCGTATCCATCTGGTGGCGGGTCAGCAGGGTGACGAGCAGTACCGCGCTGATCGCGGTCGGGGCGAGGGCGACGCAGGTCAGGCGCTGCACGAGGGACGTGCGCCGCCACACCTTTTCCAGCCAAGAAGCCGATCCATCCCGCATGCCTGTCCCCTGGCGCCGCCCGGGCCGGCGCGAGGCTTTAGCCTAGCGCAAGTTGCCGGGACGGGCCCTAGTCCCTATGGCGGTCTTGCCAGGCCTTCACGAGCGAGGGCAGGGTCGCGATGACGACGAACACCGCCAAGGGAACGAGCAGCCGCGCGTTGGCGAGGGTGGAGGCGGTGACCGGTCCCTGCCCAAGCGTATCGGCGAGTCCCGCGCCGATAGCGCTTTCGACCGCTATCGATACGGTGCCGCCAAGCCACGTGGCGGCGATGAACAGCAGGGGCGGGCAGCCCAGCCAGGCGAGGGCGAGGGTCATCGCGCCCAACGGCACGATCGGCACGAAGCGCAAGGCGAACGTATGCCGAACGGGATGCCGCCTGTACCGGTCGCGCAGGCGTTCGGCGAAGGCCGGTGGCTGGCGGGTGCCTGCCGAAAAGGCGTGCCGCCCCGCGCCATACAGCACGAGCGACCCGGCGACCAGCGCGACCGAGCCGAACAACGTGCCTTCGACTGTGCCGAACAACAGGCCGCCGGCCAGTACGAGGACGATGGTGCCCGGGACGCCGGTGGCGATGGCCACCGCGAGGGCCACGGTGAAAGCCAGGCGGGACAGGATGGGGTGGCTATCCACGAAGGCGAGCAACGAGCCCTCGCCCTTGACCAGGTGCGAGGCATCCACGTTCTCGAGGACACCGCTGGCGATCACCGCGATACCCAGCACGATCAGGAGTACGAGCGGCAGCATGGCGCGCCATGCGCGCCAGCCCTGGCGCGGTGGCTCAGTACGCGGCGCCGATCTCGCCATAGTGGCGCAGCACGTCACGCGCTTCATCACGGAGGATGTCGGTACGCACCGCGATCCCGCGGCGCGTGAGTTCGCCAACCCAGTCGGCGGGCAGCGGGCCTTCATCGAACGTGGTCAGCTCTTCGACATCGCTGGCGCGCGCGCCGATGAGCAGCGCATCGACGCCCGCCCACACGGTGGCGCCGTAGCACTGGCAGCACGGCTGTGAACTCGTGGCGAGCGTGACGTGGCTGCCATCCTCGTTGAGGCGGAAGCGCTGCGTGCGCTGCTGCGCGAGCATGTACGCCATCATCTCGGCGTGGGCCACGGAGCAACTCTGCGGCACGACGCGGTTCACGCCGACCGCGATGATGCGGTCGTTGCCATCGAACACCGCCGCGCCGAACGGGCCGCCGGAGGTGGCTTCGACATTGCGCGCGGAAAGCTCGATCGCGAGCTTCACCTTGGCGTCGTCGCCTTCATAGGCCTTCGAGGTATCGACGAAGTCGTGGACCCAGGCGGGCAGGGTGAGGTGGACCTGTGCGTACAGCATGCTCAGCCCTGCTTCGCCCACGAATCACGCAGCGTCACCACGCGGTTGAACACCGGCGCATCGTGCGTGTGGTCATGCATGTCGGCGACGAAGAAGCCCAGGCGCTCGAACTGCACGCGATCCTCGCGCTCTGCGCCGGCCGCGGCGGGTTCCACGTAGCCGTGCACGATGCGGCGCGATTCCGGGTTCAGGTGATCCTTGTAGGTCTTGCCGTCGGTGTCGTCATCCGGGTCGTTCACGTCGAACAGGCGATCGTAGAGACGCACCACGGCCGGCACGGCATCGCGTGCGCTCACCCAGTGGATCGTGCCCTTCACCTTGCGATCGGCGCCCGGCATGCCCGAGCGCGACTCGAGGTCGAGCGTGCAACGGAGCTCGACGACATCGCCGGCGTCGTTTTTCACGACCTCGTCGCAGCGGACGATGCCGACGCCGCGCAGGCGTACTTCACCTTCCGGCTTGAGGCGGTGGAAGCCCTTCGGCGGCACTTCGGCGAAATCCTCGCGCTCGATCCACAGCGAGGGCGAGAACGGCACGCTACGCGTACCGAAGCTCTCATTCTTCGGGTGGTTGGAGAAGGTGAGTGTTTCGGCGTGGTCGGCCGGGAGGTTGGTGATGGTGAGCTTGACCGGATCGATGACCGCGAGGCGGCGGGGCGCCTTCGCGTCCAGGTCTTCGCGGATGCAGCCCTCGAGCACGCTCATGTCGATCGTGCTGTTCTGCTTGCTCACGCCGATGCGCTCCCAGAACAGGCGGATGCCGGCCGGGGTGAAGCCGCGTCGGCGCACGCCGGCGACCGTCGGCATGCGCGGATCATCCCAGCCATCGACCAGGTTTTCCGACACCAACGTGATCAGCTTGCGCTTGCTCATCACCGTGTAGTTGAGGTTGCCACGCGAGAATTCGATCTGGCGCGGCTTGCTCGGCACGGTGGGCAGGCCGGCGGCGACCAGGGTTTCCCACAGCGACGGGTCGTTGGCGAGATCGACCTTGTCGACGCACCAGTCGTACAGCGGGCGGTGGTCTTCGAACTCCAGCGTGCACAGCGAATGGGTGATGCCTTCCACCGCATCGGAGAGCGAATGCGCGAAGTCATACATCGGGTAGATCGGCCACGCATCGCCGGTGTTCTGGTGGTGCACCTTGCGCACGCGGTACAGCGCGGGGTCGCGCAGGTTGATGTTGCCCGAGGCCATGTCGAGCTTCGCGCGCAGGGTCTTGCTGCCGTCGGCGAACTCGCCGGCGCGCATGCGCTGGAACAGGTCGAGGTTCTCCTCGACCGAGCGGTCGCGGTACGGCGAGTTGCGGCCCGGCTCGGTCAGGGTGCCGCGGTATTCGCGCACTTCATCGGCCGAGAGGTCGTCCACGTAGGCCAGGCCCAGGCGGATCAGCTTAAGCGCCGAGCGGTAGAACACCTCGAAATAGTCCGACGCGTGGCGCAGTTCGGCCCACTCGAAGCCGAGCCACTTCACGTCGCGCTGGATCGCCTCGACGTACTCCACGTCCTCCTTCGAGGGGTTGGTGTCGTCGAAACGCAGGTTGCAGGTGCCCGCGAACTCGCCGGCCAGGCCGAAGTTCAGGCAGATGGACTTGGCGTGGCCCAGGTGCAGGTAGCCGTTCGGCTCCGGCGGGAAGCGGGTGTGGATCACCTGGTGCTTGCCGGAGGCCAGGTCGTCGCGGACGATCTGGCGGATGAAATGCTGCTGCAGGACGGGCGTTTCGGTCGACATCGGGGAGTGGCTCTGCGGTGGGTGCGGCACAAACGTCCGAGTTTACCTTTCCTGCGCGCCCGATGCTTGCCGTGGCGCCGTGGGCCGGGTAGCTTGCCCAGCATGCGGATCGTCTACCACGCCCAGAGCCTCATCGATGCCCATCTCGTCCGGGATGCGCTGGCGC
Source organism: Luteibacter sp. NPDC104163 (assembly GCF_055584245.1). Taxonomy (NCBI): domain Bacteria; kingdom Pseudomonadati; phylum Pseudomonadota; class Gammaproteobacteria; order Lysobacterales; family Rhodanobacteraceae; genus Luteibacter; species Luteibacter sp. NPDC104163. The sequence continues at coordinate 540,992 of NZ_JBVJMK010000001.1, read as the reverse complement.
AGGCGGAGATCCCCGCGTTCATTTCCGGCGAATACCTCACCGGCGCCATTGGCGAACTGCCCGCCCTGGGCCTGGTCGCCGTCATGGTGCCCGACGCCGCCGCCGAAGCCGCCGACGGCATCGTCCGCGCGGTCGACGCCCGGCTGGCCGAAGCCCGTGCGGCGGCGGCCGAGGGCGATTTCGACGCCGGCATCCTGCCCGCCTGAAAGCCGGCAACCCCATAGGAAAACCCCATGCAGGCCATCTTCGACCTTGTCCGTGACGTGCCGGATTTCCCGCGCCCGGGCATCATGTTCAAGGACATCACGCCCTTGCTCGCCGACGCCGCCGCCTTCGCCCAGTGCATCGATGCGCTTTGCGCCCCGTGGCGCGGGCAGGGCATCGGTGCGGTCTGCGGCATTGAATCGCGCGGTTTCATCTTTGGCGCCGCCATGGCGCAGGCGCTGAATGCGGGTTTCGTGCCGCTGCGCAAGGCCGGCAAGCTGCCGCCGCCGGTCGTGGGCATGGATTACGGCCTGGAGTACGGGCTGGATCGCCTGGAGATCGGTACCGAGGCGATCGCACCGGGCGAGCGGGTCATCATCGTGGATGACGTCCTGGCCACGGGCGGCACGCTCGACGCCGGCCGTCGCCTGGTGGAAAGGCTGGGTGCCGAAGTGATGGGCGCAAGCGTGGCGATCGAACTGGGCGGCCTGAACGGCCGCGCGCGCTGGGGCGGCACGGCCCCGCTGCACGCGCTGGTTACTTACTGACGCCGGCGGCCGGTTCTTCGCGGATACTTTCCACCAGCACGATCTCGCAGCCGCCCGCGCCGGTGTCCTCGCGGGTGAGCGAGGTATCCCAGTGCCAGCCGTCGTCGCGCTTCACGTCGACGAGAAAGCCTTCGAAGTGGATCACCTCGCCGGGGCGCACGTCGCGCAGCTCGCGGGCCGCGGTGTCGTTCGCCGGGATCATGTGCATGTTGGCGCTCGAATCCTCGATCTCGTGCCGCGGGATCGGGAACGAATCCGTGTACCAGAAGTAGAAACGGTTCGACTGCGAAATGCGGATCTTGTCCAGTACGGATGAGTCCGACATCCGCCCCCAGCCCATGGCCAGGTCGGTCGGCGCGATCGGGGCAAGGTCGTCCAGCTGGTAATCCTCACGCGAAAGCACGCGCCCGGACATGGCGAACTTCGCCCGCGGCTCGAGCTTGAAACGGCCGTGGGAGAGTTCGGTGCCGCGCCGGATGTCTTCCTGGTCCGGGACGTCGCCCGCGACGATGCCTGGCGCGTCGTGCACCGGCCGGTGGCGCCACCAGTTGTAGCCGCCCCAGCCGCAAAGCACGACCAGCAGGACGACGAGCCAAGAACGCATCAGCAAAAACCGTCAGGGATTCGGATGGGCAACGTCCGAAGGCTTCGCCGGTTGACCGGTGGCGCAGCCCCGCGCGTTGAACAGGTCGGCAGGGACGTCGCGCACGACCTCCGCAAGCGACTCGAAGAAGGGGGTCATGGCCGAGCTCTTCCGCCACAGCATCGCGATGCGGCGGCTGGGCGCCGGCTCCTCGAACTCGATGAGCTGGACGTTGGTCGACTGGGCCACGGGCGGCTTCACGGCCAGGGTGGGCAGCAGGGTGATGCCGACGTTGGCCGAGACCATCTGGCGCAGCGTTTCCAGGCTGGTCGCGCGAAAGCCGGATTTCTCGCCGGCGCCCGCCATGTGGCAGACCTCGAGGGCCTGGTCACGCAGGCAGTGGCCGTCTTCCAGCAGGAGCAGGTTCTGCTCGGCCAGGTCATCCATGCGCAGGCGGCCATGCCCGGCCAGCTCGTGACCACTGGGGACCGCCAGCACGAAGGGTTCCTCGAACAGGAACTCGGTATGCAGGGAATCGTCGTGCACGGGCAGGGCGAGGATGCCCGCATCCAGGGTGCCTTCGCGCAGCATGTGCAGCACCTGCTCGGTCTTTTCCTCGCGCAGCAGCAGTTCCAGGCGCGGGAACCGCTCGCGCAGGCGCGGGATCACGTGCGGCAGCAGGTAGGGGCCGAGGGTAGGGAAGATGCCCAGGCGGATCGTGCCGGATTCCGGATCGCGCGTGCGCTGGGCGATCGCCTTGATCTCGTCGACCTGGGAAAGCACGCCACGCGCCCGGCGGGCGATTTCGCGGCCGGTTTCCGTCAAAAGGACTTTGCGTGGCGTTCGCTCGACAAGGGCGACGCCCAGCTCATCCTCAAGCTTGCGGATCTGGGTTGAAAGCGTGGGCTGGCTCACGAAGCTGGCTTCCGCCGCGCGGCCAAAATGGCGGTGCTCGGCGAGCGCCACCAGATAAGACAGATCTCGAAGGTTCATGGGACGATCTCGAGAGGCATTGCGATAGTCATAGGCTATCACATTCATGCCTACAATCGATTTGAGATATGTGTCCCCCTTCGCTAACCTAGCTCCATCGCTCGCTTCCCCAGGCGGGCAAGCCTTGTACACCAACCCTCACTCTGGAGAGTCGATCCATGCTGACCATTGGCGATAAGTTCCCCGAATTCAATCTGCTGGCCGTCGACGGCGGCCCGCTGGCCAACAAGATCGAAGACGCCTTCACCACCATTTCCGACAAGTCCTACGAGGGCAAGTGGAAGCTGGTGTTCTTCTACCCGAAGGACTTCACCTTCGTGTGCCCGACGGAAATCAAGGGCTTCAGCGACCTGAACGAGCAGTTCGCCGACCGTGACTGCCAGATCCTGGCCGCCTCGACCGACAGCGAATTCGTCCACCGCGCCTGGCGCATGGACCACGCCGACCTGAAGGACCTCAAGTTCCCGATGCTGGCGGACATCAAGAAGGAGCTGACCTCGGCTCTCGGCATCCTGACCAACGATGGCGTCGCCCAGCGCGCGACCTTCCTGGTCGATCCGAACGGCGAGATCCAGTTCGCCTACGTCACCGCTGGTTCGGTCGGCCGTAACCCGGACGAAGTGCTGCGCGTCCTCGACGCCCTGCAGACCGACGAGCTGTGCGCCTGCAACTGGAAGGCCGGCGAAGAGACCCTCAAGGTCGCCTAAGCCTTCAACGCTCGAAGTCCCGCGCCGCATCCCTCCCTCCCCCGCGCGGCGCGGGCACCCTGTGGGAGCGCGCTTGCGCGCGATGCCCGGTGCGGCAAGCGCCCATCGCGTGCAAGCACGCTCCCACGACCCTTTGCGACACCCCTGAATTCCTTCCCGGCTTGCCTCTTAGGCGGCCGCCGCGTGAACCGGTGCCCTCGCTCCGAGCCATTCCGCGATCCATTCCTTCAGTCCTTAAATAAACGATCAGGAGCACACCGATGAGCATCGCCGACCTGCGCAGCCAGCTGCCCGAATACGCCAAGGACCTCAAGCTCAACCTCGATTCCGTGCTGAGCGAAGCCGGTGCCCCGGGCCTCAACAAGGCGCAGATCGCCATGATCGCGCTGGGCTCGGCCTACGCCGCCCGCTTCAAGCCGCTCACCGAAGCCGTCGCCGCGTTCGCCGCCGAGCACGCTTCGGCCGAACAGCTGACCGCCGCCAAGGGTTCGGCCGCGATCATGGGCATGAACAACATCTATTACCGCTTCCAGCACCTGGTCTCGCACCCCGAGTACGAAACCATGCCGGCCAAGCTGCGCATGAACGTGATCGGCGCCTACAAGGGCGAAGCCAAGAATGACTTCGAGCTCGTCTCGCTCGCCGTCTCGGCCGTCAACGGCTGCGGCATGTGCATCGACTCGCACGACAAGGTGCTGCGCGATGGCGGCGTGAGCGTGCAGGGCATTCAGAGCGCGGTGCGCATCGCTTCGGTGATCCACGCCGTGGCCGTGGTGCTCGAGCAGGCTGAAGCTGCTGGCTGAGTAATTTCGTAGCGATACGGCTGCACCCATCGCGCGCAAGCGCGCTCCCACAAAAGCACGGTAGCTCCCAGGAGCTCGGCAGCTGTCGTGGGAGCGCGCTTGCGCGCGATGCCCTTTAACGCAGCCTTTCCATTAGCAGGCACATCCTCCGCCCACCAACAGCGGAGGGTGTGCCATGAGCTACGTCGATGGTTTCGTTCTGCCGGTTCCCGAGGCCAACTTGGCCGAATACAAGAAGATGGCCAGGCTCGGTGCCAAGGTCTGGATGGACCATGGGGCACTCTCGTACACCGAATGCGTCGCCGATGACGTCCAGGCCGGCAAGGTCACGTCCTTCCCGCAGGCGGTGAAGCTCAAGCCCGGGGAAACCGTGGTGTTCGCCTGGGTGGTCTATAAAAGCCGCCGCGACCGCGACAAGATCATGAAGAAAGTCATGGAAGATCCGCGACTTGCGAAGTACATGGATCCCAAGGCCATGCCCTTCGACGGCAAGCGGATGTTCTGGGGCGGGTTCAAGCCCATCGTTGAGATGTGACGCAATGCGGTAGGAAGGGGGTGCCTTCCGGCACTGTGTCGAAGGTCACCCCTCTACGCACGATGGGCGGGATTATCCACAGGGAGTCCCACCCACCATGCGTCGTATCGTCCGTCCCCTCCTTCTCACCGCGCTGGCCGCCTGCTGTGGCGCCGCGTTCGCCGCCGGCACGGACGCCGCCCCGCCGCTTGGCCACCTTCCCGAGTGGGCCCAGCCGGAGAGCTACAAGCTCGCCTTCAAGGTGGACCCGAAGCAGGAGGATTACTCCGGCTCGACCATCATCAAGCTCAAGCTCACCCAGCCGTCCGACTTCGTCTGGATCCACGGCAAGGAGCTGAAGGTTTCCAAGGTCGTCGTCACCGACGCCGCCGGCAAGAAGCACACCGGCAAGTACACCGTCGCGGCTGAGAAGGAAGGCGTCGCACGCCTCGACCTCGGCGGCAAGCTCGAAGGCGAGATCACCGTCGCCATCGATTTCACCGCGCCGCTGAACAAGCAGCTGCAGGGCCTGTACAAGGTCTCGCACGAGGGCGTGCCGTATGCCATGACGCAGATGGAGCCGGTATCGGCCCGTTACGCGTTCCCGGGCTTCGACGAGCCGCGCTTCAAGACCCCGTACGACATCAGCCTGACCATCCCGGCCGATGACCAGGGCGTGGCGAACACCGCGCAGGTCAAGGAAGAGAAGGCCGGCGCCGGCTGGAAGACCCTGACCTTCTCGACCACCAAGCCGCTGCCGACCTACCTGGTCGCGTTCGCCGTCGGTCCGTGGGATGTGGTCAAGGGTCCGGACATCACCCCGACCCAGTACCGCAGCACCGCCACGCCGCTGCGCGGCATCGCCGCCAAGGGCGAAGGCCACCGCATGCAGCACGTGCTGGGGGAGACCAACTCGATCATCCACACGCTCGAGGATTACTACGGCTTCGGTTATCCGTTCGACAAGCTCGACCTGCTCGCCGCGCCGGACTTCAGCGCGGGCGCGATGGAGAACGCGGGCCTCGTCACCTTCCGCGACTGGCTGCTGCTGATCGATCCGGATTCGGCCGCCAACTACGTGCGCGGCTCGTTCAACGTCAATGCGCATGAGCTGGCCCACCAGTGGACCGGCGATACCGTGACCATGGCGTGGTGGAACGACCTCTGGCTCAACGAAGCCTTCGCCACCTGGATGCAGCAGAAGGTGACGCAGAAGGTGCACCCGGAATACCGCGCCGACCTGGACCGCGTCCGCGGCGCCCAGGGCGCGATGAACAACGACAGCCTGGTCAGCGCACGCAAGATCCGCCAGGAAATCACCGGCAACGGCGACATCGAAACCGCGTTCGACGGCATCACCTACCAGAAGGGTGCGGCCGTGCTGGGCATGTTCGAAGGCTACGTGTCCGAGCCGACCTTCCAGAAGGGCATGCGCGCGTACATCCAGAAGCACAAGTTCGCCAACGCCACGGCCGATGACCTCGTCGATTCGATCGCCGAAGCCGCGGGCCAGGGCGAGCAGTTCAAGAAGGCGTTCAACAGCTTCCTCGACCAGTCCGGCGTGCCGTACGTGGCGACCGAGGTGAAGACCGAGGGCGGCAAGACCGTGCTGCACGTGAAGCAGAGCCGTTACCTGCCGCTCGGCAGCACGGGTGATGCGAACCGCGTGTGGGGCGTGCCGATGTGCGTGCGCTATGCCGTCGCCGGTGGCGACAAGGTCAAGTGCGAAATCTTCGACACGGCCGAAGGCAGCATCGTGCTCGACGGCGCCGCGAAGAACGCGTGGGTCATGCCGAACGCCGAAGGCCGCGGTTACTACCGCTTCGCCGAGAGCAAGGCCGACCTCGCCAACCTGGCCAAGGTCGTCAGCAAGCTGAGCGACGCCGAGCAGCTGGCTTACGCCGATGCGGTCCGCGCTGGTTTCCAGCATGGCGACCTCAATGCGGGTGATGTCCTTGCCGCGCTGAAGCCGATCACGGCCTCGAAGACCCGCGAAGTGTTCACCGCGCCGATCCCGACCTTCAGCTGGATCATGGACCACGAAGCCACCACGGATGCCCAGCGCGCCGTGCTGCGCCAGTGGGCCATCGATGCCTACAAGCCGAAGCTGGCTTCGCTGGGCTACCGCAAGAAGGCAGGCGAGCAGGACAACGACACGCTGACCCGTAACGCCCTTGTTGGCTTCCTCGCCGACAAGGACATCGCCGACAAGGACGTGCGCGCCGAAATGCTGAAGCAGGGCGATGCCGCGCTGAAGCTGAAGGATGGCCGCCTCGATCTCGATGCCGCGGATCCGGATCTGCTCGCCACCGCCCTCGGCGTGTCGGTGCAGGAGCACGGCGCACCGGCGGTCGACGCGATCATCGCCGAAGTCCCGAAGACCTCCGACCCGGCCAAGCGCAACGCCATGCTCGTGGCGCTGGGCGATGCCAGCGACGCCGCGGTGGCCAACAAGGCCCGTGACTTCGCCCTCAGCAAGGACGTGAAGGTCGGCGAGATGGCGATGGTGCTGGCCGGCGGCCGCGACAGCGAGAAGTCGCGCGACGAACTGTGGCAGTGGTTCACCACGAACTACGACAAGATCGTGGCCCGCACCGGCAGCTTCGCCGGCGGCAAGCTCCCGGCGCTCGCCGCGAAGGGTGGCTGCTCCAAGGCCGAAGCCGACCGTCTCAGCGCGTTCTTCAAGCCGCGCATGGGCCAGGTCAGCGGCGCCGAACGCGGCCTCGCGCAGACCAGCGAGGAAATCCTCCTGTGCTCCGCACTGAAGGACAAGCAGGACCCCAAGTCCATCAAGTAAGCCAAAGCAACAGGTAATAAAAAGGGCCGGGAATTCCCCGGCCCTTTTTATTTGCAAGCTCTTGTGGGAGCGCGCTTGCGCGCGATTGCCGTCACAAAACCTGAAACACCACCCGCTGCGCACTCCCACTCCCCGCCGGGTAAACAACAAATTCAAAGTTACCGCCCTGGTGCCCGCTGGCATCCCAGGTACGGCGGTAGCCGACGATGGTGTCGCCGCGGCGGCATTTGCCGAGCCCGGCTCCCGTCCTGCACAGGGGCTCCTTGCCGATCTCACGAAGCGAGTTGCTGAGGAGTCGCGCCTGGGCATTACTACCGTAGCCAATCTCGTCGGTAAGAATGCGCATCCACGCGCCGCCGTGGTCTTTCATCGTGCTGCTTCGTCCGGCGACTTGCTCATTTCCAGCGGTAGCGGAGCTCACCTCGTACACGTAGGCGCGTGTTAGCGCGTTTGATTGAGCGAGTGCCGGCGTCGATGCGGTCACTACGGCCGCGATAAGAGCGATGGGAAAAATGTGCATGGGTGTGTCCTGTCAGCGACCTCATGGCCGCGACACATCGTTATCCACGCGCAACACGGGGCACAGGCGATGGTGCCCGCGCGATTATGTAGGCGTTCGCCGCATTGCGACGATCTGCGAGAACACGCAGCGGCAGCGCGTAGGATTTTTGCGCGAATTCGTGACAGCGAATGCCGACAGATGATGTCCCGCGTCTTCCTTGCCTTGAGGTGACATGCTCATATCTCCTCACGCCACCGAGGAGAGTTCCCGTGCACGTATCCATCTCATCAGCCGTACCTACATCCCTAGCGCAGAAGTTCGACAAGCCCACCCAGGGTGTCACCCGCGCGAGCGAGCCGGAAAGTCCACTGCTCGATAAGCGCGTCGACTTTTCGCATATCACTCCTCGGCAGCTCCAGAATTACATCAACGAGCGCATCTTCTCGAACACCATCGATCCCGATGAAGCAACGTCGATCATGTCTCAGTTGTCAACGTATCAGATGCAAGATGCGCCGGACGTCCCCTTCGACCTTCGTGCCCAGATGACCGGCACGATGGAGTTCCACCAGGACCGTGGCGACCCCCTGGCTGCGTGGTATGCCCACCTGATCAAGCGCCTCGACGAAATGGAAGCCCAGTCGCTCCGCGTGGACGCTTTCGCCTAGCCAGGGTGCCCCGGCCTTGGGTTACGCTTAGCCCATGCACAGCCGGACCACTACCGCCCGTGATGTCGCCGAACTTGCCGGGGTTTCGATCTCGGCGGTTTCGCGCACGTTTACGCCCGGGGCCAGCGTGTCGGCGAAGACGAAGGACAAGGTGCTGGCGGCGGCGGAGTCGCTGGGTTACCGGCCCAACCAGCTCGCCCGGAGCCTGATGACCGGGCGTACGGCGCTCATCGGCCTGGTCTCCAACCACTTCGCGAACCCGACCTTCATGGAGGTGTTCGACCTGTTCACCCGGGAGCTGCAGGCGCGCGGGCTGCGTCCGCTGCTGGCTAACCTGGGTGAGGACGAGGATGGCAGCCAGGCGCTGGACATGATGCGTCAGTACAGCGTGGATGCCGTGCTCATCGCGACCTCGGCACCGCCGGCCGGCTTCGCCGCCTCGTGCCGCGCGGCCGGCATGCCGGTGATCCATGTGTTCGGCCGGGCAGGGCGCGGCTCGCCCGTGCCGGTAGCGACGGTCGATAACGTGGCCGGCGGGCGGTTGGTCGGGGAGGCTATGCGCCAGCGCGGTCTCAAGAAACTCGTCTTCCTCGGCGGCTCGCCCCACGATGCGTCGTCGATCGACCGTGCCAACGGCTTCGCCGAAGCGGCGGGCAAGTGCCTGCGCCGGACGGTGTTCGCCGGCAACTACACGCACGACCACGGGCGCGATGCCATGCTGGCGCTGCTGGAAGACGATGCCTCGATCGACGGGGTTTTCTGCGGCGACGACGTGCTGGCGATGGGCGCCATCGATGCCTGCCGCGAACGCGGGGTGGATGTGCCCGGCCAGGTCAGCATCGTCGGCTTCGATGACATGCCGCTCGCCGCATGGGCCGCGTACTCGCTGACCACGGTTCGCCAGCCGATCCGCGCCATGATCCTGCACGCCATCGAGCGCATCGCGAACTGGGTCGAAGACGCCAACGCGGTACCACGCAGCAAGCTATTCCCCTGCGAGTTGATCGAGCGCACGAGCCTGCGGTAACGCAAAGGGCACCCCGTGGGAGCGCGCTTGCGCGCGATGGGTGCTTGCGGCAAGCCCCCTCGCGCGCAAGCGCGCTCCCACAAAAAAGGGCGAACAACTACAGGCTGACCCAGCGGCGCTCCTTCGCCGATACCAGCGCCGCCTCGACCAACCGGTCCACCTCATACCCATCGCGAAACGTCGGCCACACGGCTTCACCCGTCTCCACCGCACGAAGGAAATCCCGCATCTCGATGACGATCTGGTCGTTGTAGCCGGTGCCATGGCCGAAGCCCATGTTGAAGGCGAGGTAGTCCGGGTGGGGTGGCCCCATCAGCAGCTTCTGGAAGCCGCGGCGGGCTGGCTCGCGTGATGCGTCGTACAGCCACAGCGCGTTCTGGTCTTCCTGGTCGAAATACAAAGCGCCCTTCGTGCCGGTGATGCGGTACGTGTAGCCCATCTTCCGCCCGGCGGCCACGCGGCTGAAGCTGAGGCTGCCGCTGGCGCCGTTGGCAAAGCGCAGCAGCATCTGGCCCTGGTCGTCGTTCTCGACCGCCTCTGGCCCGCTCCTGCCAGGCCGCGTGCCGTGCACGATCTGCGTATCCGCTACCAGGCTGCTGATCGGCCCCACCAGACGCAGGCACGCGTTGAGGATGTGCGGCGCCACATCGGCCAGTGCTCCCGCCGCGGTCCCCGTGCTGACGCGCGTACGCCATGAAGCGGCCAGGGTAGGGTCATGCAGGTAGTCCTCGACATGTTCCGCGGTGACCTGGATCACGTCGCCGATCTCACCCGAGGCGATGATCTGCTTCGCCAGCTGGCTCGCTGGGGTACGGATGTAGTTGAACCCCACCATGTTGGCGAGTCCGGCATGTTCAACGGCCTCGACCATGCGCAACGATTCAGCCGCGTCGCAACCAAGCGGCTTCTCGCAAAGCACGGGCTTCCCTGCGGCCACGCACGCCAGCACCATCTCCAGGTGCGTCCGCGGAGGCGTGGCGATGATCACTGCGTCCACCGCCGGATCGTCCACGAGTGCGCGCCAATCGCCCGTCGAACGTTTCCAGCCCCAGCGCGCGGCGTTCTCAGCGGCGCCCTCCGCCGTGGAGGTGGCGATCATCTCGCAGGAGGGCCGTAGCCCCGTCTCGAAGATGGCCCCCACGGACTGCAAGGCAATGGAATGCGCCTTGCCCATATACCCCGCGCCGATCAATCCAATCCGAAATCCGGTCATCAAAGCAGCCTTCTCGTAGGAGCGCCCCCATCCTGCCGATGTTGCACCGCAGGTTGCAAGCGCTTGCAAAACGGCCTAACTTAGATCCTGCCAACACCGCACTGCCGACCCGTGCCGCCGGAGACCCCGCCCATGAACGCCGTCCGCCAGCCCGCCATCGTCCCGCCGGTCTTCACCGAGGCGGACCTCGATACCGACGCCATCGTGCGCGAACTACTGGAGGGGACTGGCGCGGTCACCTTGCGCGGCCTGTTCACGAAGGAAGAAATCGCCGAGGCGCGCGAGATCGTCATGCGCGAATCCAACGGCGACGACCGCGGTGCCAAGGTCACGCACTTTCAGGGCGATGCGGAAAAAGCGGGGCGGATCAACCTGCAGCGCCGCGTGTGGAACCTGCTCGCCAAGGGCGACATCTTTTCGCGCATGGCCGCGCACCCGGCGATCATGCAAGTGATGCGCGCTTTCCTGGGCAGCGAATTCATCATGGGCTCGATCGCAGCCAACCGCATCCTGCCGGGCGGGCCGGGCCAGGAGCCACATATCGATTACCCCTACTGGGATTTCCATTCACCGGAAACACACCCGGTGCGGATCAACTCGTCATTCCCGTTGAACGGCCAGGTCACGATCATGCTGGATCCCTTCACCGAGGAAACCGGCGCTACGGCTTACGTGCCCGGCAGCCAGCGTGAGCTGCGCTATCCCGATGAAGACGATCGCTTCTTCGACCGCTGCGAACGCATGCTGGGTGAAGCGGGCGATACGGTCGTGTTCTTCGGCGCGGTGTGGCATTGCGCCATGCCCAACCGCAGCAGCATCGACCGCTCTGCGATCATCACCCAGTACCTGCCGAAGTTCATCAAGCCGATGGAGGACCTGCCGGCGGCGTTGCCCGAGGCGTTCGTGAAAAGCGCGAGCCCCGACATCAGGCAGCTGCTCGGCCTGAATTATCCGTACCCGGAAGTGCTGGACGCCGCGCGTGGCGGCAATGCTGAAGGCCGCAAGCGCTATTAGCACTGCGCTGTGGGAGCGCGCTTGCGCGCGATTGGGTGCTCGCGGCAAGACCCATCGCGTGCAAGCACGCTCCCACAGCACGCTCCCCACAGCATGCTCCTACAAGGGCTTTGCATTGACGAAGTGAGCGATGTCTTCGAGCACTGGCGCCTTGTCTTTCGATGGCCCCAGCGCAAACAGGATGCTCATGTGGGTGACGCCCGGGTAGAGCTTGAGGGTCACCTTCTCGCCCTGCGCCTCGTAACGCTTCGCCAGCGATTCCGCATTGGCCGGCTTCACGGTGCTATCGGCTTCGCCCTGCAACAGCAACGCGGGTGGCTCGTCGCCGTCCACGAAATTCACCGGCTGTGACCGCGCCTGCGCTTCCGGCGTGCTGCCGAACATGTCGATGAACTTCGCCCGTTTCAGCGGCAGGAAATCATACGGACCGGCCAGGCCGATAAATCCGGCCAGGTCCCGCGGCTGCATGCCCACCGGTTTCAGCCAGCGGCTGTCGGTGGCGAGCAGCGAAGCGATATGCGCGCCGGCGGAGTGGCCCATGACGAAAAGCCGGGATGGGTCGCCGCCATAGCGGGCCACGTTGGCCTTCGTCCAGCCGACGGCGTGTGCGGCATCGTCCATGAAGCCATCGAGCTTCGCTTTCGGCCAGGTCCGGTAGTCGGGGATCACGACGACCATGCCGCGAGCGGCCAGCGATTCACCCACCCAGCGGTACCACCCGCGCTTGCCGCTGCTCCAGCTACCGCCGTAGAAGAACACGACGACAGGAGCGTTCGTCGCGCTCTTCGGTGTGTAGACATCGAGCGAAAGCCCGCCGTCGAAGGGTATGCCGTTGTGGACGACGGCATCACCGGCAGGCTGGCGGGCATTGACGGCCCCGAACAGGACGGACTGGCAGCCGGCCAGGAGCAGGGCGGCAAGGGCGGCGAGCAGGAGTCGGGTCATGCCCAACGGTTACCTATCCGGCGTGAAGACGAATGCAGCGTTCAGTGCCCGGGATGGCGGCGAATGAAATCCAGCGTGTCGGCCAGCTCAGGCGCGCGGTGTTTCATCGGGCCGAAGGCCAGCAACAGGCCTTCGTGGCCTACGCCGGGGTAGAGGCGCAACTCGGCCGGCTCGCCGGCGTCTTCATAACGGGCCGTCATCGATAGCGCTTCGGAGGGATACACCTCGGTGTCCTTCTCACCCTGGAGGAGCAGGGCGGGTGGCTCGTCGCCATCCACGAAGTTCACCGGCTGGGACGCCGCTTGCTCCGCGGCCGATGTGCCGAACATGCCCAGGTAATCCGCGTCGTCGTCGATGGGCAGGAAGTCGTATGCGCCGGCCACGCCGATCCAGCCGGCGAGGTCGCGCGGCTTCATGCCGACCTTGGCTAGCCACTGGGCATCGGTGGCCAGCATCGCGGCGACGTGCCCCCCGGAGGAGTGGCCCATGAGGAACAGATCGCCAGGGGAACCCCCGAACTCCCCGATGTGTTCGTGCACCCAGCCCACCACATTGGCGGCGTCGGTCAGGAACCCGGCCATGGGTACGGCCGGCCACAACCGGTAGTCCGGGATGACGGCGACGACACCGTTCTTCGCCAGCGCCTCGCCCATCCAGCGATCCCACTGGCGCTTGCCTTGCTGCCAGTCGCCACCGAAGAAGTAGATGACCACTGGGGCGTGGTCGGCCTTCGGCGGGGCGTACACGTCCAGGGCCAGGCGATGCGCAGGGTCGTACACCAGCCCCTCGTGCGCCACGACGCCCGCGCCGGACTCGGTGGCATTGATGCCCGCGAAGAACGTGGCATGGCAGGCCGTCAGGCAGAGCAGGGCGGTGGCGAGGAGGAAGGCGCGCATCGCGGCATTGTAGGTGCGCCCGCCCGCTAGAATGCGCCCATGACCGATATCCGCACGATCCTGCGCTCCGCCAGCCACGCCCTGGGCGATCGCCTCGAGGCAGAGCTGCTCCTGGCGCATACCCTTGGCGTGAACCGGGCCTGGTTCTTCGCCCACGCGGATGACGCTCTCCCGGCTGGTGAGGAAACGCGCTTCGCGGAATTCGTCGCGCGCCGGGTGAAAGGGGAGCCGGTCGCCTACATCACCGGCCGCCGCGACTTCTGGTCGCTTCCGCTGGAAGTGACGCCCGCGACGCTTATTCCGCGGCCGGAAACCGAACTGCTGGTCGAACTGGCCCTGGCGCGGCTACCTGAAGGTGGGCGCCTGCTCGACCTTGGCACGGGCAGCGGCGCCATCGCCCTCGCCATCGCGAAGGAACGCCCGGATGCCACGGTGCATGCGCTGGACGCCAGCGAAGCGGCACTCGTGGTGGCGCAGCGCAACGCACGCTCGCTTGGCCTGCGCGTCAGCTTCTTCCATGGTGACTGGTACGCGCCCGTGGCCGGCGAGCGCTACGACATCGTCGTGAGCAATCCGCCGTACATCGAAGAGGCCGACGAACACCTGGAAAAAGGCGACCTGCGTTTCGAGCCACGCTCGGCCTTGTCATCGGGTACTGACGGCCTCGACGACATCCGTCGCATCGTCACGGGCGCGCCAGCACATCTCACGAACGCAGGCTGGCTGCTTTTCGAGCACGGATACAACCAGGGCGCGGTTTCCCGCGCCCTGTTCGATGCTTCGCCATGGAAGGAGTCTTTCACCGCGCGCGATCTCGAAGATCGCGATCGCGTGACCGGCGCGCAGCTCAGCCCGCGCTAGCCACCGGCGTCGCCACATACTGCGGGAACCGCCCACGAATCGCCGCGCGGATCTGCGGCAGGTCCAGACCTGCCATCGTCAGCACTTCCTCGCGGCTGCCGTGCTCCAGGTACTCGTCGGGCAGGCCGAGGTGGAAGATGGGCACGGTGACGCCCTTCGATGCGAGGAACTCGGCGACACCCGCGCCCGCGCCACCGGCGACCGCGTTGTCTTCGATCGTCACCAGCGCTTCGTGCGTGCGTGCCATCTCGAGGATGAGTTCTTCATCCAGCGGCTTCACGAAACGCATGTTCACCAGCGTCGCGTCGACTTCCGCGGCGATAACCGCGGCCGGTGCGAGCATCGTGCCGAACGAAAGGATCGCGAGGCCATGGTGGCCGCGGCGGCGCACTTCACCCTTGCCGATCGGCAGGGTTTCCAGGCCTTCGGAGATCTTCGCGCCCGGGCCAGTGCCACGCGGATAGCGGATGGCAGCCGGGCCGTTGTAGGCGTAGCCCGTGCTGAGCATCATCCGGCATTCGTTTTCATCGGCCGGCGCCATCACCACCATGTTCGGCAGGATGCGCAGGAACGACATGTCGAAGCTGCCGCAATGCGTGGCGCCATCCGGGCCGACGACACCCGCGCGATCGATCGCGTAGGTGACGTCGAGGTTCTGCAGGGCCACGTCGTGGATGGCCTGGTCGTAGGCTCGTTGCAGGAAGGTCGAGTAAATCGCGACGACCGGCTTTGCCCCTTCGACCGCCATGCCGGCGGCAAGCGTCACCGCGTGCTGCTCGGCGATCGCCACGTCGAAATAGCGCTGCGGGTATTCCTTCGAGAAGCGCACCAGGCCCGAGCCCTCGCGCATGGCGGGGGTGATGCCGAGCAGGCGCTCGTCGGCGGCGGCCTGGTCGCAGAGCCAGTCGCTGAAGATGTCGGTATAGGTCGGCTTGGCCGGCGCACCCTTCTTCACGAGGCCGGCGACCGGATCGAACGGACCCACCGCGTGGTATTCGATCTGCGCCTTTTCGGCAGGTTCGTAGCCCTTGCCCTTCGTCGTCATGACATGGAGCAGCTGCGGACCTGGCAGGTCCTTCACCAGTTCCAGGGCCTGCACGAGCTGGCCGATGTTGTGGCCATCGATCGGGCCGGTGTAGTGGAAGCCCAGTTCCTCGAACAGGGTGGACGGCACGAACATGCCCTTGGCGTGTTCCTCCCAGCGCTTGAAGAAGCGGCCGAAGAAGGATTCGCGCGGCATGGCCTTCTTGGCCCGCTCGCGCCACGCGTTGAGCGTGCGGCTGGACATGGCGCGGGCCGCCATCTTGGTCATGGCGCCCACGTTCTCGCTGATCGACATGCCGTTGTCGTTGAGGATCACCAGCATGTTCGGCTCGACGTCGCCGCCGTGGTTCATGGCCTCGAAGGCCATGCCGGCGGTGAAGGCGCCATCGCCGATCACGGCGACGACCTTGCGGTTATCGCCACGGCGCTGCAGGGCAATAGCCATGCCGAGCGCAGCCGAGATCGAGGTGGAGGAGTGGCCGACGCCGAAGGTGTCGTACTCGCTCTCATCGCGGCGCGGGAAGGGGGCCAGGCCGTCCTTCTTCTTGATCGTGGTGATCCGGTCGCGGCGGCCGGTGAGAATCTTGTGCGGGTAGCACTGGTGGCCGACATCCCAGACCAGGCGGTCCTTCGGGGTCTCGAACACGTGGTGCAGGGCCACGGTGAGCTCCAGTACGCCCAGGCCCGAGCTGAAATGGCCGCCCGACGAGGCCACGGCCTCGATCAGGTAACGGCGCAGCTCGTCGGCGATGGCCGGCAGCTCCTCCGCCGGGAAGCGGCGAAGATCCTCCGGCGATTCGATCTGCGCCAGATAGGGGTAACGGGAGAGGTCGTTCATACCCCGTATTGTTCGCCCAAGGCGGGGCTGGGGCAAGGGACGGGGTGTGAATCCTTGCGGGCAAAAGCCGGGCAGGGTTCAGCCCGGCCGGCGATCCCGCGGCAGGTGGCTCACCAGGAACTCCATCTGGTCGGCCAGGATATTGCGGTTGGAGAGGATCAGGTGCTCGACCCAGCTGGGCCGGTAGGGCACCGCGAGCAGCGGCATGTTGGCCTGCTGGGGCGTCCGGTTGCTCTTGCGCAGGTTGCAGGCCAGGCAGGCGCTGACCACGTTCTCCCATTCATCCGCACCCCGCTTGGAGAGGGGGACGACGTGGTCACGGGTGAGTTCGTGGCGGGTGTACTGGTGGCCGCAATACAGGCAGATGTGCCGGTCGCGGGCGAACAGGGCGGTGTTGGTCAGGGCCGGGGCCGGGTCGATCGCGTGGTCCCGGCAGTGCCCGGTACTGGCCACGATGGGGTGCAGTTCCAGGCTGCTGCGCAGGCCGGAGGCCCGGCTGATGCCGCCGCGGACGGTGACGCAGGGATCACCAAGGGTCCAGGCGACCACGCCGCGGACATAGAGGCAGACCGCGTCCTGCCAGCTGATCCAGTCCAGGATGCGCCCTGAAGCGTCGAGCGAAAGGACCCGGGTGGCGTGCAATGCCGCCACCTTCGGGAGGTCCTCTTGGAGCACTTCCATCGTCATCTAGTCTCGTCCTTCACGTGCGCGAAAGAGCGTTCCAGCAAGCCGAACTCCGTGCGGGCCGGTCTCCGGCCCCGCCCCACAAGGGGCGTTGGCCCGAGCATACCCCACAATTACGACAGAAAAGCATCGCCCCGGTACGCTTCTTGCGGGGGTTTTCCTGCCACGCGCCGCTGATATAGTGGGCGTTCGATACGAGCCCGCGGGGTTTGGAAGGGGGGCCGGGGTGGCTTCCCAGGCCAGGCGGGTCCTAGAGGGAATGAAAGTGGCAGAAGTGCTTTTCTACGAGCGTCCGGTTGCGCTCAACCGTACCGCCCACCGCGACCTTCGCCTGAAGGCCGTGAACAACATCAACTTCGCCGCCAAGGCCCACTCCGTGCCGCTCACCGGCGTCGAGTTCGCCCCGGCCGCGCGCGATTTCCCGATCCTCTTCGCTGGCAACAGCATCGAAGACGCGGGCCCGATGGCGCTGCTCGGCCTGCGCCAGGGTGAAAACCTGCTGGTCGGCGAGAACGGCTTCTGGGAAACCGGCATCTACATCCCGGCTTTCGTGCGCCGCTACCCGTTCGTGCTGGCCGAGAAGCCGGCCGGCACCGAGGGCGACGACTTCACCGTGTTCCTCGATGAGGCCTACGAAGGCTTCAACCAGACCGAAGGCGAGCGCCTCTTCAACGAAGACGGCACCGACGCCCCGGCCCTGACCAACGCCGTGAACTTCCTCGGCGAGTTCCAGGACCACGTCGCCCGTACCCAGTGGTTCATGGGCAAGCTGCGCGAGCACGACCTGCTCGAGCCGCGCACCATCACCCTGCAGAAGGAAGGCCGCGGCATCAACCTCAACGGCCTGTTCGTGATCAACGAAGAGAAGCTGCGCAACCTCAGCGCCGAAGTGGCGCACGAGTTCCTGCGCGAAGGCGCCTTCGGCTGGATCTACGCGCACCTGGTGTCGCTGTCGAACATCGACCGCATGGCCGCACGCCTCGACAAGCGCGAGACCGTGGAAGACGGCGCGAAGGCCAACGCCTGATACGTCGCGTTCTTCAGTGCGAAACAAAAAGGCCGCCCCATGGGCGGCCTTTTTTTTACGCCAACCGTTGTGGGAGCGCGCTTGCGCGCGATGGGTCTTGCGGCAGACCCATCTCGCGCAAGCGCGCTCCCACAGGTCCTATCAGCGGACGGGACGGGCCATGCGCACGAGGTCCGTATCGAACCCGTGCTTCACGTACAGGTCGCGGGCGCGCTCGTTGCCGGGGAACACCGCCAGGGTGACGAACTGGCAGCGGTGCTCCTTCGCCCAGCGATACGCATGGTCGAGCAGCTCCTTGCCGACGCCGGAGCCTTCGTATCGCTCATCGACCGCGATATCCGAGATATGGCAGTTGTCGCGGTGGGTGAAGAAATCCTTCGTCTTCTGCAGGTGGATGAAGCCCACCTGGTCGCCCTCGTCGTTCTCGGCGATGAAGATGTAGCTGTTCGAGGGCTGCTCATCCAGGTGCCTCACCAGGTCGGTCTCGATGCCCTTGAGGCAATCGGACTTGGTGCGGCCGTTGGGCAGCGGGAAGTGGATGAACCGGTGGACCAAACCGAGGATGAAATCATCATCGTCGCTCTCGGCGAGACGAATCAGGAACGCTGGGTCGCTCATCGTTTCGGGAACCGTGGTTGGCTTGGGAGGTCCGGGCCCAGCCAGTTCTACACCTGAACCGGGGCCGGGAAAAGCCCCGGCCCCGGGTTTTCTTACAGGACCTCTGGCAGGGTCGCCACGCCTGCGTCGATCGCCGCCTTGTGCAGGTGGATGCGCGGCAGGATGCGGGCGAAGTAGAAGTTCGCCGTATCGCGCTTGGCCTGCTTGCCGTCGGCGTTGAGCAGGCTCGACCCTTCGGCCGCCAGTACGCTGCGGGCCAGGAAGTACGCCAGGGTGATGTAACCGGAGTAGTAGAGGTAATCGACCGCGGCGGCACCCAGCTCCTCGGGGTTCGCCTGGGCCTTGCCCGCGATCTCGAGGGTCAGGTCGCCCCAGGCCTTCGCGGCGGTGGCGAGCGGCGCGATGTACGCCTTCACCACATCGTTGCCGGCGTTGGCGTGGCAGAACGCGGAGATCTCGCCCAGGAAATGCTTCAGGCCGGCGCCCTGCAGCTGCACGATCTTGCGGCCGAGCAGGTCCAGCGCCTGGATCTGCGTAGTGCCCTCGTACAGCGTGATGATGCGCGCATCGCGGACGAACTGCTCCATGCCGTGCTCGGCGATGAAGCCGTGGCCGCCGAAGATCTGCAGCGCTTCCTTGGTGCACTCCTGCGCCGCCTCGGTGAGCAGGCCCTTGGCGATCGGGATGAGGAAGGACAGCAGTTCACCGGCCTTCTTGCGTTCCGCTTCGTCGCTGGCGCGGGATTCGATATCGCTCTGCAGGGCGGAGTAGGCGGCGAGCACGCGGCCGCCTTCGACAAAGGCGCGCTGGGTGAGCAGCATGCGCCGCACATCCGGATGCACGGTAAGCGGGTCGGCCGGCTTTTCCGGCAGCTTCGGGCCCGAGAGCGCGCGCATCTGCAGGCGTTCGCGCGCGTAGTTCAGGCTGTTCTGCAAAGCGCGCTCGGACACCGCGAGACCCTGGATGCCCACCGCGAGGCGCGCGGCGTTCATCATGGTGAACATCGCCATGAGGCCCTTGTGCGCGGGGCCGATCAGCCAGCCCTGCGCCGCGTCGAAGTTCATCACGCAGGTGGCGGAACCCTTGATGCCCATCTTGTGTTCGATGGCGCCGGCCGCCGCGTGATTGCGCTCGCCCAGCGAGCCATCGGCATTCACCTTGAACTTCGGCACCACCAGCATCGAGATGCCGCGGCTGCCGGCCGGTGCATCGGGCAGGCGGGCCAGCACGAGGTGCACGATGTTCTCGGCGAAGTCATGCTCGCCCGCGCTGATGAAGATCTTGGTGCCGGTGACGCTGTAGCTGCCGTCGCCATTGGGTTCGGCGCGGGTCTTCAGCAGGCCGAGATCGGAACCGGCCTGCGGTTCGGTCAGGCACATCGTGCCGGTCCAGCGGCCTTCCACCAGCGGCTTGAGGAAGGTGTCCTGCTGCCAGGCATCGCCGTGGTGCTCGAGCGCATCGGTCGCGCCGTGCGAGAGCAGCGGATAGATGCCCCAGGCCAGGTTCGCCGAATCGATCATTTCCTTGGTGAGCGCGCCGAGCACCGCGGGCAGCGCCTGGCCGCCCCACTTTTCATCGGCGGTCAGGCCGGCCCAGCCGCCCTCGGCGTACTGCTTGTACGCCTCCTTGAAGCCCTTCGGCGTCGTCACCGCGCCGGTGGCCTTGTCGAAGTGGCAGCCTTCCGCGTCGCCGGAGGCGTTGAGCGGGGCGAGCACCTGTTCGTTGAAGCGGGCGGCTTCGTCGAGCACGGCATCGAGCAGCTCGCGGTTATGCGCTTCGCCGCCCTGCAGGCGGGCGAGGACGGCTTCGGCGCCGAGCACGTCGTAAAGCGCGAAGCGCATGTCATTGAGCGGGGCTTTGTAGATCGTCATGGAGATCCTGGCGGAATGGCTAGGGAAAGGGGTCAGGGCGAGCGGTAGGTATCGGGGATGCCAGGCACCGGCGACAGCCAGCTCTTGCCATGCACCGGGAAGGTGCGTGGCTTGTCTTCTTTTTCAGGCGTGGCGGTCACGCTGCCTTCGATCGCATAGGGCAGGGCGCCGGAGCTGCCCTTGCCGGCGAGCTCGGCGAGCGCCTTCGCCATTTCGGGCGTGGGCAGGATGTCGACGCGGGTCACGTCCGCGGCGAACGAGGGGATGTCCTGGTCGATCTTCGCATCGAGCAGCACGCCGCCGAGCTGGCCTACCTGCAAGGTGCCCTGGAAGCGGTCGAAGGACATGCCCGCATAGCTGTTGTTGCGCACGCGCAGCGTCAGGTGCCAGGGGCTGCCGGGCTTCGCGGCCACCTCCTGCAGCGTGACGGCGGGCGGAAACACGCTCTTCTTCTCCGGCCCGCAGCCGGCGAGGAGGGCAAGGCTGGCAACCGCGGCTACGCGCAGGATCGGAAAGCGTCGCATCAAGGTCATTCCATGGATTCCGGGCGTCGAACACTCGTTTGATGGTAGCGCCGTGCGGGCGTCCAGCGCGAGGACGCGTTTGAAACGCGGTTCCCAAGCGCGGGCCGAGCAGGCATCATCCGGGTTTGCCTTCCATGACGACTATTCCGCTATGACCCGACGCATCGTCGCGCGCCGCTCCCCCATCCATGGCAACGGTGTGTTCGCCGTCGCCCCCATCAAGGCTGGCGAGGACGTCGTCGAGTACAAGGGCGATCGCATCACCCACGCCCAGGCCGACAAGAAGTACGGTGATGGCGGCGAGACCGGCCACACCTTCCTGTTCACGCTCAATGACAGCTGGATCGTCGACGGCAACAGCCACGGCAACACGGCCCGCTGGATCAACCACGGCTGCGACCCGAACTGCCAGGCGGTGATCGTCGAGGACGTGCCGGGCAAGGACTCGAAGACCGACAAGGTGATGATCGAGGCGATCCGCGATATCGCCCCGGGCGAGGAGCTGGTCTACGACTACGGCATCACGCTGGACATGCCGCACACCGCCCGCCTGAAGAAGATCTGGGCCTGCCGCTGCGGCTCGCCCAACTGCATCGGCACCATGCTGAAGCCGAAGCGCAAGGCCGCCTGACCGCGCCCTTGTGTTGGCTGAGCGCGCTCCCACAGTCTCACTGCGAGCCCTTCACGTTTGCACACGGGGCGCCGACACCTGCGCGACGCCCCGCAGATCCCCCACCGCCGATCCTGCATGGACTTTCCCCCGCAGGAGAACCGCATGGCCGCCAAACGACTGGATGGACGCCGCATCGCCGTCCTCGCCACCGATGGCTTCGAGCAATCCGAACTGACCGAACCGAAGCGCCTGCTGGAAGAAGCCGGTGCGAAGGTCGACGTGATCGCGCCCGGTGACGCGAAGCAGATCAAGGGCTGGGACAAGAAGGACTGGGGCGCATCGGTGCCCGTTGACGTGGCACTGGACAAGGCCGATGCCGGCCAGTATGACGCGCTGGTCCTGCCGGGAGGGGTGATCAACCCCGATCACCTGCGCATGGACGAGAAGGCCGTCGGCCTCGTGAAGGCGTTCGGTGAGGCAGGCAAGCCGCTGGCGGCGATCTGCCACGGCCCATGGACGTTGATCAACGCCGGCTTGGTGAAGGGAAAGAAGGTCACCTCGTGGCCGTCGCTGAAAACCGACCTTGGGAACGCCGGCGCGAACTGGGAAGACAGCCAGGTGGTGCAGGACGGCAACCTCATCACCAGCCGCAAGCCCGACGACATCCCTGCATTCACCGAAACGCTGATCAAGGCCCTCGCCGCATAACACCGACGAGCCCGTCGTTGTGGGAGCGCGCTTGCGCGCGATGGGAGTTATCGCAAGCACCCATCGCGCGCGAGCACGCTCCCACAGTCAGTCTTCTCCACAGTCAGTCTTCTCCACCGTCAGTCTTCGTCGGCCTTCGGCTTCCAGGCCTCCACCAACTTCTTCTGCACCCCTGGCGGCACCGTGTCGTAGTGGCTGAAGTCCATGGCGTAGCGGCCTTGCCCACCGGTCATCGCCTTCAGCTGCGTCGGGAAGTCCGCGAGTTCCGCCAGCGGCACGCGTGCCTTGATCAGGGTCTCGCCGCCACGCAGCGAGTCGGTGCCCATGATCTGCGCACGCCGCGAGGCGAGGCCGCCCGTGACATCGCCGACGGCGGGATCGGGAATCGAAACCTCCAGGTCCACCACGGGCTCCAGCACGACGGGCCGCGCGCGTGACACGGCATCCAGGAACGCCTTGCGTCCCGCACTGATGAACGCGACTTCCTTGGAATCCACCGGGTGGTGCTTCCCGTCGTACACGCTGACCCGCACATCCTGCATCGGATAGCCGGCCACCGCGCCTGCCTGCATCGCCTGGCGGATGCCTTTCTCGATCGCCGGCATGAACTGGTTCGGGATCACGCCACCCTTGGTTTCATCGACGAAGGTGAAACCCGCGCCACGATCCAGCGGTTCGACGCGCAGGAACACCTCACCGAATTGCCCGGCGCCACCTGTCTGCTTCTTGTGCCGGTGGTGCCCCTCGGATGAACCACCGATGGTTTCGCGGTACGCGATCCTCGGTGGGTGGGTCACGACGTCCACGTCGTAACGGTTCTTCATCCGTTCGAGCATCAGCTTCAGGTGCAGGTCGGACAGGCCGCGGACCACGGTCTGGTTCACCTCCGCGTGGTGTTCGACGACAAAGCACGGATCTTCCTCGGCGAGCCTGGCCAGCGCCTGCGCCAGCTTCTGCTCCTGGCCCTTGTGCGCCGGCTCGACGGCCAGGCCGAACATGGGCGACGGGAACGGGCACGGTTGCAGGTGGATCCGGCCTTCATCAGCCGCGTCATGCAGCACGGCGTCGAAATGGATGTCATCCACTTTCGCCACCGCGACGATATCGCCCGGCAGCGCTTCATCGATCTCCACGTGTTCCTTGCCCTTCAGGCGGAACAGGTGCGCCACCTTGAACGGCTTGCGCCCGTCATCCACGAGCAACTGCGAGTCCTTGCGCACCGTGCCCTGCCAGACGCGGAATACGCCCAGCTTGCCTACGAACGGGTCGTTGACGATCTTGAAGACATCGGCGACCACGTGCTTGCCCGCATCGGCGGCCACGTCGAAGTGGATGCCCTTGTCGTCATGGAACGGCGGCGGGTTGGTTTCGCTGGGGCAGGGCAGGATGCGTTCGATCAACTCGAGCAACTCGTTGACACCCACGCCGTCGCGGGCGCTGGTGAAGACGATGGGGACGAGGTGTCCATCGCGCAGGCAGTGCTCCAGCGCATCGTGCAGTTCGGCCGGGGTAAGCGCGTCTTCGCCCTTGTCGAGGTAGTGCTCCATGACCCCGTCATCGATCTCCACGACCTGGTCGATGAGCTGCTGGTGCGCTTCACCGGGCGACGAGAAGTCACTGTCGCCAGCCTTCTTGAAGAACGCGTCGCTCACGGCGTGGCCGTGCGCGGCGGGCAGGTTCACCGGCAGGCATTCGCTGCCGAACTCCGCACGGAGGTCCTCGATCAGTGCGGGGAGATCCACGCCTTCCGCATCGATGCGGTTCACGATGATCAGCCGCGCGAGGCCGCGTTCCTTTGCGTGCGCCATCATGCTGCGCGTGCCGTGTTCGATGCCGTTGGCGGCATTCACGACGATGGCCACGGTATCGGCCGCGGCAAGTGCCGCCAGCGCGGGACCACGGAAATCCGCGTATCCCGGTGTGTCGATCAGGTGTATTCGGTAGCCGTTGCGCTCGATCGAGGCGATCGACGCATCGATGGAATGGCCCCGGGCGCGTTCCATGGGGTCGTTATCTGAGACGGTACTGCCCTTTTCCACGCTGCCCATGCTGTTGAGCGCGCCGCCGGCGTGGAGCATGGCTTCGAACAAGGTGGTCTTGCCGGCCCCGGCATGGCCGGCAAGTGACAGGCTGCGGATGCGTTCCGTGGATGGCGACACGATGCGACCCTCCGTAAGGATGGCGGTCCCCCTGTCCTTCCAAGCCTTCTCCGATCGGGGCGCGGAATCAAGTGCGCCGGGAATCTTCTTTCGAAGGCGGTGTCTGTAGGCGCAGGCTTAAGGCGCGGTCAGGCTGCCGCGTTAAGCTGTATGGCTCCCCCTCGTCCCGGCCGGATCCCCCGTTAGCGTGCAATACCCAGGCAAGGCGCCCCCGCCATTCGTCGACCCGCACCGGCTCCCGCCGGAGGCGACGCGCCGCCATGGGCTGCACCCGATCGATCCGGCCACGATCACCGCCCTGCGCGCCATCCGTTACCGCAAGGCGCCGCGCGACCACGTGCGCGCCACGCTGGCGATCGCCGGCACCCTGGTCCTGCACATCCTCATCATCCTGCTGGTGCGCTACGAGCTGCAGCCACGCCCCCTGCTGGGCTACGCGCCGCCCAACGACAGGGATGAGGTGCTCGAGGTGCGCTTCATCGAACCCACCGCCGCGCCGCCACCGCAGGCCAACGTGCCACCCCCTCCGCCTGTGAGCGAGCCGCCGCCGAAGGTGCGCTCGCCCGAGGCGACCCGACCGGAGCCGCCGAAGCCCAAGGAACCGCCGAAGGAGACGGCGCCTGCCGAAAACGAGGCACCGCCACCGCCGGCTCCGGCGCCATCGCAGCTGTTCGGCCGCGATGGCCAGGTGCATCTCGCGCCGCCGACGGGCCAGGCTCCGGCGACCCAGGCCGACTTCGTGTCGCGCAAGCCCACGGACGATGCGGGCGTCATGACGCACAAGGGCCCGGTCACGTACAAGGAAACCCGCTTCGCGAAGGATTGGACGCCGGAGAACGAAAACGTCCTCAACGGCGGCATCCGCAAGGCGATGGAAGCCACCACGCTGAAGAAGCAGGTAAACGTGGGTGGCACCCGGATCAACTGCGCCACGGTGTTCTTCGTGCTGCCCGTCGGCTGCCGTGGCGAGGACCCGCCCAAGCCGCCACCGAAGTCCGCGGACGGCCGCCTGAGCATGGCGCCGGCCCATGCACTCGCCGATGGACCGGACGTGGTGAAGCCGCCGACCGAGGCCGAATGCATCGCCGCGTTCCGCGCCGACAAGCCCCTGCCGCAAGGTTGCCCGACCGACGTCCCGCAAAAAGCGATCGACCTGGACAAGGCCGAACAGGAACGCCGCACGGGAAAGTAGGAGCCCACCCTGTGGGCGACATCTTTCGCGACGGCCCCCATCCATCGGCCTTCTTCACACCCGCGATTGTGCAGCGCACGCGCAGCATGGACACTAGCGCCCGATGCCTACCCATTACACACCGGACAGCGAGCGCGAGACCGGAGAGCCCGCCTTGCCCATGTCGCCGCGCGACGCGGCCATGCAGGCGCTCGTCTATCGCCGCCAGCTGCGCCAGAAGCCGAGCCCGAGCCTGCGGCGGATCGTCGGCTGGGTGGGTACGCTCATCATCCACATGGTGTTCCTCTTCGGGATGATCCTGGGGCCGGCTTACAACACCCTGCCGCCCCCGCCGGAACCGGAAAACCCGGACGCACTCCAGGTGCGCCTGATCGACAAGCCACCGCCGCCGGTCCCGCCGGTGCGCGGTACGCCGTCGAAAGCGCCCGTCGCGAAGGCGAAGAAGGCCAGCAGCAAGGCCGTCGCCAGCCGTGCTTCGCGCGGATCGCACGCGGCCGCCGTCGCGTCCGCGAACAAGGCGTTGCCCGCCATCGCCGTGCCCGCCGCGCCGCCCCCGCAGGTGAAGCCCGATGTGAAACTCACCGCGCCGCCGCCCAGCATCCAGGCTGTCGCGGAGAAGCCGCTGGTGCAGCCGACCGCACCGCCGCCGCAGCCGGACCTGGAAAAGGTGCCGCTGCCGACGCCGGCCCCGCCGGACCTCGCGATAGAGACGCCCAAGCCTGAGGTCGTGCCGCCACGCTTCCAGCCCGAACCCGTGCGCAAGGCGCAGGCCGAGGGCACGACGGCGATGCCGCCACCGGCGTCGTTGTCGTTGCCGCCGGTCCCGACGTCGCAGCCGGCGGTGACGCCGACGCCCCCGCAGATCACCGCGGAAAAGACGACGCCGGTGCCGACCACCGCGCTGACCCTTGCCACGGTCCCGCGTCCCGAGGTGCAGGAGTCGTCCGCGCCGCCGACGCCACAGGACACGCCGTTGCCGGCGATCGCCCAGGAGCCGACGGCACCGCCCGCACCCCAGGTCACCGCCGACGTGCCGCGCCCGGTACCGCCGAAGGTCGCGGTCGAAGCCGTGCGCGCACCCGCGGTCGAAGCGGAGGCGGAACTCGAAGCGATACCGCTGCCGGACGCTACCGCGCGGCCGAATGTCTCGGCACCGGTGGCCGATGTGTCGCGCCCGGCGTTGCAGGCACCCGCCGTGACGCCCGGGGCGATCCAGGTGCCGGTCGCCGGCATCGACACCGAGCCCGCACCGCCCGGCCAGGCACCTGGTGACATCGCTTCGGGCGAAGCCTCGGCGCAGGCGCAGAACGAACAGGGCAAGGCGAACAACGATACGAGCGCATCGGCGAACGAAGGCGCGCCGGGTGCACCTTCCGCCGCCGGTGACGCGACGGCGGCGAACGCGGGCACCAACACGCCGGGCGCCAGTGCGGAAACGGGCAAGCCGGGCGCCGCGAAGGGCACCGACGAAGGCGAGCGGCTCACCGGCGCGAACGGTACCTCGCAGCGCTCCGACGGTGTCGAAGGCGGGCAGGGCGACAAGACGGGCCAGGTTGGCGCGTATGTCGAGCTGAAGCCGCGCGGCAATGTCGTGCCGCAGAACGGCGCGCGCGTGCATATCGATTACAAGGCGACGCGCTTCGACGACGCATGGACACCGAAGGGCGAGAGCTCGGTCGATACGGCGTTGCGCCACGGTGTGGAGGCGACGACGGTGAAGTTTGCCGTGCCGCTTCCCCGCGGCGTACGCCTGAACTGCACCGCCGGTCCCGGCGTATCGGGCGGCGCCATGAAGCAGGCGATTTCCCTGTTCACGTTTGGCTGCGGCGGCGATCCGCCGCCGAAGCCGTCCGAGCCAGACAAGCTGGTGAAGAACCAGACGCTGACATCGAAGCCGCTGGCGGAGAACCTGCCGCCCGCGAACGCGTCCACGGTCGCGGCCGTCGGCCAGCCCATCGACAACACGGCCTTCTGCACCACCGCGCGCGTCGCGGGCGGCCCGCTCCCGCCGGGTTGCGAGGCGTCGATCAAGATCAACGTGCAGGCCGCGCCGCAAGCCAGCGGCTCATGGGTCCCCGCAAGCGACCAGTTCAAGTAAGAGCATCGTTCGCAAGCTCACTCCCACAAAGCTTGCCGCAGCCTTGTGGGAGCGCGCTTGCGCGCGATAGCCCCAGCAAGCCTCAGGGTATCGTTCGCAAGCTCACTCCCACAAAGCTTGCCGCAGCGTTGTGGGAGCGCGCTTGCGCGCGATAGCCCTACCGAACCTCAGTCCCCGCAGCCATGTCATGCAACCCACGCCGACGCGCATCAAACAGCGCCGGCAAGAGGATCACGGCCCAACCCACCAACGGTGCAAGCAACGCCACCTGCAGCGACGTCACGCGATAAAGCATCAACAGCAGCACCGGCAGCCCCGCGACCACGACGCGCACTAGCCCACGCTTCACATCCACGGCGCCGCCCTCACGCGACACCACGCGAATCTTCCACGGCCGCATGCCCAGCGTCTGCCCGCCGCGCGTCCACGAGAAAAAGAAATACGCGCCGACCACGAGACCCTGCAGCGGCTGGTACCACCACGCCACGATATGGCCCTTGCCGTCGGCCACCTGGCCGCCCGTGGCGATCTGCGCGATAAGCCCGACGACCATGACGATGGCCACCACGGCAAGCACGTCGTAAACGATCGCCGCAAAGCGGCGCCAGGCTGGGGCGGGCAGGGGCATCGTGTTCATGCGGTCTCGCAGTGGTGTCCTCCGGCCATTATGGGTTTTCCCGGTGCGCTCGTGCGACCATCGGCGCATGACGGAACCGAGCACCGAACCCTCCGCCGCCGATGCGCGCCTCATCGATCGCTTCATCGAGCGGGTGTGGTCGGAAGACGGCCTCGCCGATCGCACGCTCGAGGCCTATCGCCGTGATCTCGCGCAACTGTCGCGCTGGCTGGAGACGCGCGGCCATGGCCTGGCCAACGCGACCCGCGAAGACCTTTCCGCCTACCACGGCAGCCAGCCGGTATCGGTGCGCAGCATGGCGCGGCGGCAATCGGCGTTCCGGCGCTTCTACGCCCAGCTCGCCCGCGATGAAGGCAAGAAGGAAGACCCGACCCTGCTGATGCAGCGGCCGAAGATGCCGCGCGGTTTGCCCAAGGCCCTGGCCGAGCGCGAGATCGAGGCGCTCATCGTCGCGCCGGACCTCGCGACGCCACTCGGCCTGCGCGATCGCGCGATGCTCGAATTGATGTACTCCTCCGGGCTGCGCGTATCGGAACTGGTCGACCTGCCGCTCTCGGGCCTCAACACCCGCCAGGGCGTGCTGCGCGTGACCGGCAAGGGCGGCAAGGACCGGCTGGTGCCGGTGGGTGAGGAAGCCCTGAACCATGTGGAGCGCTACATGGCGGAAGCGCGGCCCGGGCTGGCGAAAGGCCACGGCCAGCCGCTGGCGCTGTTCCTCACGAACCGCGGTGCCGCCATGACCCGCCAGCAGTTCTGGACCCTCGTCAAACGCTACGCCATGCAGGTGGGCATCCCGGCCAAACGTGTCTCACCGCACGTTTTGCGTCATTCGTTCGCTACGCATCTTCTCAACCATGGCGCCGACCTGCGCGCCCTGCAGATGCTGCTGGGCCACAGCGCGCTTAGCACCACGCAGATCTATACGCTGGTGGCGAAGGAAGGCCTGAAGCGTCTTCACGCCCAGCATCACCCCCGCGGCTAACCTGCCCGTGCCACAATCGGGGGAACCGATCGCGCGCCACGCGTTCCAAGCTGGGCTCGCGGAATCCCCCGGTACCCCATGGAGCCGTACCCGATGTTGAAGAAAATTTTCCCGGCGATCCTGGCTGGCGCGTTTGCCATGAGCGCGGCCGCCGCCGATGACACCAAGGCCGTGCGCGCCGCCATCGAGGGCCTCGGCCCCGGTATCAAGGTCGATAGCATCCAGCCCTCGCCGATGCCCGGTTTCTACCAGGTGGTCGCCTCGGGGCGCATGGTCTACGTCACCGCCGATGGCCGCTACATGCTCAACGGCAACCTGATCGACCTGAAGAACCAGACCGACCTGTCCGCCGCCAGCTGGGCCGCGACGCGCAAGGCCGAGCTGGCCAAGGTGCCCGCTTCGCAGCGCCTGATCTACGCGGCGACGAATCCCAAGCACACGGTTACCGTGTTCACCGACGTCGATTGCGGCTTCTGCCGCCAGCTGCACTCGCAGATCGACGAGTTCAACAAGAAGGGCATCACGGTCGAATACGTGTTCTGGCCGCGC
Source organism: Luteibacter sp. NPDC104163 (assembly GCF_055584245.1). Classification (NCBI taxonomy): domain Bacteria; kingdom Pseudomonadati; phylum Pseudomonadota; class Gammaproteobacteria; order Lysobacterales; family Rhodanobacteraceae; genus Luteibacter; species Luteibacter sp. NPDC104163. Next base: position 511,173 of record NZ_JBVJMK010000001.1, on the reverse strand, counting down.
GAAGGCGTCAAGACCACGGGCGGCAACGACACCCCGTCGTACACCAAGGCCGTGTCGGTCTGGTGCGCATCCGACCGCAAGAACGCCTTCAACGAGGCGATGAAGGGCGGCTCGGTGAAGGCGGCCTCGTGCGCCAACCCGGTCAAGGATGAGTTCGAGCTGGGCGAGCGCCTGGGCGTGAACGGCACCCCCACCGTCGTGACCGAGAATGGCGACGTGGTGGGCGGCTACCTGAGCCCGGCCCAGCTGCTGAAAGCCGTGGAAGCCCCGGCCGGCACCGCTGGCAAGGGCGGCTGAGGCCCACGCTAGACCGATCGCGCGCAAGCGCGCTCCCACAACCGCCGCATCGGCCGGTCGTCCCGGGGCGCGGCAGCTCTTGTGGGAGCGCGCTTGCGCGCGATAGCGCCGCCCTCGGCGCCAGCCCGGATGCTGTCCCGCAACATCATGTAGAATAGGCGTTTTCCTCCAGCGCCTTTTCCCCCCGCATGATCGCACTCGACGGGCAGAGCGCCCTCTCGCCGTTTCGCCTCGAACGCCTGAACGCCCACCTGGAGTCCCTGTACCACGGGGCCCGCGTGCAGGCGGCCTGGTTCGTGTATTTCGTGGATGCCGCCACGCCGCCGGAAGGTGACGCGCGCAACCGCCTGCTGGCCGTGCTGGAAGCAAAGCCGGGTAACCCCGAGCCGGCCACCTTCTGGGTCGTGCCGCGCTTGGGCACCATCTCGCCCTGGTCGAGCAAGGCCACCGATATCCTGCATGGCGCCGGCTTCGCGGTGAACCGCGTGGAGCGTGGCGTGGCCTGGCAGGTCACTGGCCTGCCGCCGGCCACCGACCCCGCCTACGCCCAGGTCATGACGGCCTTCTGCGACCCCATGGTGCAGTCGCCGCTGGCACACCTGGCCGATGCGTCGGGCCTGTTCCTGGCCGGCACCCCGGGCGACCTGGGCCGCGTGGAACTCGGCGCCGATGCGCAGGCGGCCCTGGCCGACGCGAACAAGGCGCTGGGCCTGGCCCTGGCGGACGACGAGATCGACTACCTTGCCGATCGCTACGGCGAGATGGGCCGCGCGCCCACCGACGCCGAGCTGATGATGTTCGCCCAGGCGAACTCCGAGCACTGCCGGCACAAGGTGTTCAACGCCACGTGGACCCTGGACGGCAAGGAGCAGGAAGCTTCGCTGTTCGGCATGATCAAGAACACGCACAAGCACTCGCCGAAGTTCACCCTGTCCGCCTACAAGGACAACGCGGCGGTGGTCGAGGGTTACGAAGGCAGCCGCCTGTTCGTGAACCCCGACGACGGCGTGTTCCGCACGGTGAAGGAAAGCGCGCCGTACGCGATCAAGGTGGAGACGCATAACCACCCCACGGCCATCGCGCCGTGGCCGGGTGCCGCCACCGGCTCCGGTGGTGAAATCCGCGATGAAGGCGCCACGGGCCGCGGCGGCAAGCCGAAGGCCGGCCTCACCGGTTTCTCGGTGTCGCACCTGCGCATCCCGGGCACGCCGCGGCCGTGGGAAACCCCGCGCCCGCTCCCGCCGCGCATGGCCAGCGCCTTTGAAATCATGCGCGATGGCCCGCTCGGCGCCGCCGCGTTCAACAACGAATTCGGCCGCCCGGCCCTCGGCGGTTACTTCCGCACCTTCGAACAGGAAACCGGCGAGAAGGGCATTCGCCGCGGCTACGACAAGCCGATCATGATTGCTGGCGGCCTGGCTGCCATCCGCGAGCAGCACGTGCAGAAGCGCGACGTGCGCCCGGGCGACAAGGTCATCGTGCTCGGTGGCCCGGCCATGCTCATCGGCCTCGGCGGTGGTGCCGCCTCCTCGGTGTCGTCCGGCACCTCGAGCGCGGAACTCGATTTCGCCTCCGTGCAGCGCGACAACCCGGAAATGGAACGCCGCTGCCAGCAGGTGATCGACGCGTGCTGGGCGCGTGGCGAGAAGAACCCGATCGTCAGCATCCACGACGTGGGCGCGGGCGGTCTTTCCAACGCCATTCCCGAGATCCTCAACGACGCCGGCGTCGGCGGCATCATCGACCTGTCGAAGGTGCCCTCCGACGATCCCACGCTCTCGCCCATGCAGGTGTGGAGCAACGAATCGCAGGAGCGCTACGTCCTCGCGATCGGCCCGGAAGACATCGCCGAATTCGAAGCATACTGCGCGCGCGAGCGCTGCCCGTTCGCCGTGGTCGGCGAAGCGACGGCGGATGCCCGCCTCATCGTCAGGGATCCGCGCCGCGACCTCACCGTGATCGACCTCGGCATGGATGTGCTGTTCGGCAAGCCGCCGCGCATGCACCGCGATGCGCAGCGCGTGAAGCCGCGCGTCGACCTGGTCGCCGACCTCACCGGCATGGGCATGGATGAAGCGCTGATGCGCGTCCTGCGCCTGCCGGCGGTGGGCAGCAAGAACTTCCTGATCACCATCGGCGATCGCACCGTCGGCGGCCTCAACGCACGCGACCAGATGATCGGCCCGTGGCAGGTGCCCGTCGCGGACGTCGCCGTGACCATGACCGACTTCGACGGCTACACCGGTGAAGCGATGGCCATGGCCGAGCGTGCGCCGGTCGCGCTGCTCTCCAGCGCCGACGCCGCGCGCATGGCGGTGGGCGAAGCGATCCTCAACATGGCCGCGGCGCCGATCAAGCTGGAGGAGATCCGTCTCTCCGCCAACTGGATGGCCGCCGTGAACCATCCGGGTGAGGACGCCGCGCTGTTCGATGCGGTGCGCACCGTCGGCATGGAGCTCTGCCCCGAGCTGGATATCGCTATCCCGGTGGGCAAGGACTCGCTGCACATGCAGACCGTGTGGCAGGACGAGAACGGCAAGAAGCAGAAGACCGTTTCGCCGGTATCGCTCGTCATCACCGGGTTCGCCCGCGTCGATGACGTCCGCCGCGTACTCACCCCGCAGCTCAAGCTGGATCGCGGTGACACCGACCTGTGGCTGATCGACCTCGGTGCGGGCCGTGATCGCCTTGGTGGCTCGGCGCTCACCCAGGTGTTCAACCGCGCGGGCGGCGTGCCGCCGGACCTCGATGACGCGAAGCGCCTGCGCTCGATGTTCGACCTGATCCAGGAAGCGAACCGCGCCGGCCTGCTGCTCGCCTACCACGACCGTTCCGACGGCGGCGCGATCGTCACGCTGCTGGAAATGGCCTTCGCGGGACGCTGTGGCCTCGAGATCAAGCTCGATGGCTGGGCCGACGCCACGCTGCGCGCGCTCTTCAACGAAGAGCTCGGCGGCGTCGTGCAGGTGGCCAGCGCGAACCGCGAGGCCTTCGAACAGCTGCTGGTGAAGCACAACCTCGCCGGCATGACCCACAACGTGGGCCGCCCGAAGGAAAAGCTCGGCATCAAGCTGCACCTGAACGGCGAAACTCCGTTCAAGTGGAACTGGACGGAGCTGTTCCGCGCGTGGAACGAAACCAGCCACGCCATGCAGCGCCTGCGTGACAACCCGCTCAGCGCGGACCAGGAAAGCGAGTGGCGCCTCGACGACGCCGATCCGGGCCTGTCGCCGAAGCTGACCTTCGACCCCGCCGAAGACATCGCCGCACCGTACATCGCGACCGGCGTGCGCCCGCGCGTCGCGATCCTGCGCGAGCAGGGCGTCAATGGCCAGGTCGAAATGGCGGCCGCGTTCACGCGCGCCGGCTTCGACGCCGTCGACGTGCACATGACCGACCTCGCCACCGGCCGCTACCACCTGAAGGACTTCCGCGGCCTCGCCGCCTGCGGTGGCTTCTCGTACGGCGACGTGCTCGGCGCGGGTCGTGGCTGGGCCACCTCGATCCTCTACAACGATGCGCTGCGCGAGCAGTTCGCCCGCTTCTTCGAAGACGGCTCGAAGTTCGCGCTGGGCGTGTGTAACGGCTGCCAGATGATGTCGCAGCTGAAGGACATCATCCCGGACGCGAAGCACTGGCCGCAGTTCCTGCGCAACCAGTCGGAGCAGTACGAAGCGCGCCTTGCCACGGTCGAGATCCTCGACTCCGGCAGCCTGTTCTTCCGCGGCATGGTGGGCTCGCGCCTGCCGGTGGCGGTGGCGCACGGCGAAGGCCGCGTCAGCTTCCCGAATGTGTGCAGCCCGTCGAAGAGCCACGGCGCCGCACGTTTCGTGGACAACCGTGGCAAGCCGACCGAGCACTACCCGCTGAACCCGAACGGTTCGCCGGGTGGCCTCACGGCGTTTACCGCCGCGGATGGCCGCGTGCTGATCATGATGCCGCACCCCGAGCGCGTGTTCCGCAGTGCCCAGCTCAGCTGGCACCCGGAGCAGTGGGGTGAGGATTCGCCCTGGATGCGCATGTTCCGCAATGCGCGTGCCTGGGTGGGTTGAACAGGGCGGGATGGGAAACCGTGGCATCGGCTGACCTCACCAGCATCGTCATCGTCCTGGCCGATAGCGGCCCGTTGACTCGCGATTGCGTCGAACACGCGCTCGCGAGCGACCGGCCCGTCGAGGTCATCCTGGTCGACAACGGCTCGGATGACGGCGTGCCGGAGGCGCTGGACCGCGCGTATGCCGCGGACGATCGCGTGCGCGTGATCTACAACCGGGCGAACCTCGGTTTCGGCCCGGCGGTGAATCGCGGCGCCGCCGCCGCGCACGGCAAGTTGCTGCTCGTGCTCAACCCCGATTGCCTGATCGATTCCGACACGATCTCGCGGATGGCCGCGCACGTCGGGCCGCACACCGGCATCGTGGGTGCGCTGGTCCAGGATGCCGCGGGCCACATCGACCCGGCCTCGCGGCGGCGCGATCCGCTGCTCGGCCGCGCCCTTGCCACGAAGCTTGGGCGCGCAGGCATCGACATCGGCGGGCCGTTGCCCACTGGCGCGGAGCCGGTGGAAGTCGTCTCGGGAGCCATCCTTCTGATGCCTCGGAGCGCCTTCGAAACCCTGGGTGGCTTCGACGAGTCGTTCTTCCTGCATTGCGAGGACATGGACCTGTGCCGCCGCGCGCGTGACATGGGCTACCAGGTGCTGCTCGCCGGCGACGTCCGGGTCATGCACGGCAAGGGCGGTTCCAGCCGCCACCGCCCGGTGTTCGTGAGCCGGCACAAGCACCGCAGCATGTTCCTCTGGTTCCGCCGGCATGATCCCGCGGCGAAGAACCCGCTGGTGCGCGCGGTCGTCTGGCTCGGCATCTGGGCTCATTTCCTGCTGAAGATTCCCGGCCAGCTTCTCCGGAAACGCCGATGAGCGCGGCGTCGAAGGGGAGCGGCCTGGCCACGCTGGGCCTGCTGGCGGTGACCGCCATCTGGGGCTCGACCTTCGTGATGATCAAGGACGTCGTCGGGCGCATGTTGCCGATCGATTTCCTCGCCGTGCGCTTCGCGATCGCCGCCGTAGCGATGCTGCTGCTGTTCGCGGTGCCCGTGCGCCGGCTCGGCCGCGAGCAGACGCTGCGCGGTCTTGCGCTGGGCGTGCTCTACGGCGTAGCGCAGTGGCTGCAGACCGAGGGTCTGGCGCTGACCTCGCCGAGCGTCAGCGGCTTCGTCACGGGCATGTACGTGGTGTTTACCCCGTTCCTGGCCCTGGCGATCTTTCGCCAGCGTTTTCCCGCGAGTACGTGGGTCGCGGTCGTGCTGGCCATGGTCGGGCTCGGGATCCTCGCGCTCAACGGATTTGCCGTCGACCTGGGCGTGCTGCTGACACTCGCCTCCGCCGCGCTGTATGCGCTGCATATCGTGGGCCTCGGCCACTGGTCCCGCCCGGGCGATGCCTTCGGCATGTCGGCTATCCAGATGCTGGGCATCGCCGCGGTCTGCGTGCTGGCGACGCTGCCGCACCACGGCCCCTCGCTCCCGCCGGACGGGAAGGCGTGGGTCTCGATCATTTACATGGCGCTGGTCGCCGGCGCCCTGGCGATGCTTGTGCAGACATGGGCGCAGGCACACATGCCCGCGACGCGCGCGGCGATCGTCATGACCACCGAACCCGTCTTCGCGGCCGGCTTTGCCGTGGCATTGGGCGTGGATACGCTGACGACGCGCATGGTGCTCGGCGGCGCGCTGGTGCTGGCCGCGATGTACATGGTGGAACTGGCGCCGCGCTTCCGCCGCAAGAAACCCGCCGAAGCCCTGCACCACGAAGCCGGCTGACAGCCACTTCTTCTACTTCTGTGGGAGCGCGCTTGCGCGCGATGGGTGCTTGCCGCCAGCCCTATCGCGCGCAAGCGTGCTCCCACAACCCCCAGGAAAGTTACTTCGCGCCCTTGTCAGTCGTGAACTTGTACGTCATCACGTTCTTGTACGTCTGCCCGGGCTCGAGCCGTGCCGAGCCGAAGTCCGGCTGGTTCGGCGTATCGGGGAAGATCTGCGGTTCCAGCGCGAACGCATCGCCCTCGCGGTAGATGCCGCCTGCCTTGCCCGAGGTGGTGCCGTCGAGGAAGTTGCCGGAGTAAAACTGCAGGCCCGGTTGTGCGGACCACAGCGACATCACGCGACCGCTCTTCGGATCGGTGACACGCGCGACTTCGCGCGGGGCAGGGGCTTCCTTACGCGAGATCACCCAGTTGTGGTCGAACCCGCGGCCGTAGACCAACTGCTGCTCGCTCGCCTTGCGCACGTCGCGGCCGATCGGCTTGGCCTTGCGGAAGTCGAAGTAGGTGCCGGCCACGCTGCGGACTTCGCCGGTGGGAATCGCGGTCGCGTCCGTCGGCAGGTACGCATCGCCGGCGATCATCAGCTTCTGGTCCTCGACGCTGCCGGAGCCCTCGCCCGCGAGGTTCCAGTAGGTATGGTTGGTGATGTTGACGATGGTCGGCTTGTCGGTCGTCGCGGTGTATTCGATGGTCAGCTCGTTCTTGTCGTTGATCGAATACTTCGCCGTGGCGGTGAGCTGGCCGGGATAGCCCTGGTCGCCATCGGGGCTGACATAGGTCATCGTCACGCTCGGGTTCGCCCCGGACTCGACCTTGTCGACGGTCCATACCACCTTATCGAAGCCAAGCTTGCCGCCGTGCAGGGAGTTCGGGCCGTCGTTGACCGGGACGGTGTACTCCTTCCCATCCAGCTTGAACTTGCCCTTGGCGATACGGTTCGCGTAGCGGCCCACGGTGTCACCGAAGTACTGCGGCTTCTCGAACGTGCCCTTCAGGTCCGGGTAGCCGAGCACGATATCGCCCGGCTTGCCGTTGCGGTCCGGGACATCCAGCGCATAGAGCGCGGCACCCAGCGAGATGACCTTCGCGGTCATGCCCTTGCCGTTGGTCAGCGTGATAACCGTGACGTCCTTGCCGTCGGGCGTCGTCCCGAACGAGGCCTTGGTCGCGTCGCCGGCCGAGGCCGCCGATGCGGCGCCCAGCAGGATTGCCGTGGTCGTCACGGCCAGAAGCTTGCCCATCATCCACTCCCATTGTGGTCACCCCCGGGACGAGAGCATATTTGTCCGACAATTGACAAGCTGCGCTGCGTCAACGTCGCATGCGCAAACGTCGTTAGGATGGGCTAGCTGTTCAGGCGGGAAGGGGGCGCAATGGCACCGAAGATGGCGAATTCACGAAGCCTGCACGGGCAGGTTGTCGAGGAGATCGGCGAATCGATCGTCAGTGGCGCGCTGCGCCCGGGCGATCCGCTCCCCGGCGAAGCGCAGCTGGCCGCGCAGATGCAGGTCAGTCGCACCATCCTCCGCGAGGCGCTGAAAGTACTGGCGGCGAAAGGCCTGATCGAGACGCGCCAGAAGACCGGCATGCGGGTGCGTGATGCGCGGTTCTGGAACCACCTGGATCCGCAGGTGCTCTCGTGGCGCTGCGCCTCCATGCCGACCGAGGATTTCGTCTCGAAGCTGGTGGAGATGCGCGCGATCATCGAGCCCGCCGCGTGCATGGCCGCCGCGCGCCGCCGTGAACCCGGGCAGCTCGAAGCGATCGGCGAGGCACTCGATGCGATGGAGGCCGCCCCCGACCTGGACGCCTGGGCCGAGGCTGACCTGCGTTTCCATGAAGCCGTGCTCGCCGCGACGAACAACGAGTTGCTGAGTTCGCTGTTCGCGGTAATCGAAACGGCACTTGCCACGTTCTTCGTGATGTCCGCCCGTACGGCGAAGAACTTCAAGTACTCACTGCCGCAACACCGCGCCGTCTACGAAGCGATCCGTCGCCGCCGGCCGAACGAAGCGGCCACCGCGATGCGCTCGATGATCGACGACTCCCGCGCGAACATGCGCAAGGGCAAGCGAGCCTGACCAAGCTGTTGTGGGAGCGCGCTTGCGCGCGATGGGTGCTCGCGGCGAAGCCATCGCGCGCAAGCGCGGTCCCACAGTTCTTCAGGTCAGCAACACCGCCCACCCGTGCCTCTGTACCTCGCCTCCTGCCTCTCCCGGAAAAACTCCCCGTAGCTCGGTACCGGGCGTTCCGGGTGGTGTTCGCGCAGGTGCTTCACGTAGACATCGTAATCAGGCACGCCGCAGCAGAGGCGGGCGGTTTGCACCGCCCACTTCCACAACGAGCGCGGCGATGCCGGGGTGTACGTTTCCATCGGCTCGCTCCTTACTGGGACACGCTGGAGAGGGCGACGTAGGGTTCTTCGTGCGCCGTCGCGTGGTTGGCCTGCCACGCCCGGACGATCGAGCGCAGCGAGAAGAACAGCATGGTCAGCACCAGCAGCATGAACAGGCCGGTGAGCGCCATGTCCACGCGGTTGTTGGTGATGATCCGCTGCATCTCTTCCACCGATTTCGCCGGCGGCAGCAGCTTGCCGGAGGCGGCTGCATCGGCATACTTCTGCGCGGCGGCCGTGAAGCTGATCTTGGCGTCGAACAGCTTCTGCCAACCCGCGGTCAGCGTGCACACCACCAGCCACACCGCGGGGATCGCCGGGACGAGCACGTAGCGTTCGCGCTTGAGCTTCACCGTGACCACGGTGGCCAGCATCAGCGCGATCGCGGCGAGCATCTGGTTGGCGATGCCGAACAGTGGCCACAGGGTGTTGATGCCACCCAGCGGATCGACGGCACCCTGGTACAGGAAGTAGCCCCACAGCCCGACGCAGATTACGGTCGCGAGCACGTTGCTCACCCACGATTCGGTCTGCTTCAGCGGGGCGTACGCCATGCCGGCGAGCTCCTGGATCATGAAGCGGCCTACGCGGGTGCCCGCATCGACGGTGGTCAGGATGAACAGTGCTTCGAACAGGATGGCGTAGTGGTACCAGAGCGCCATCATGTCCTCGCCCGGCATGAGCCCGTGCAGCAGCTGGGCCATGCCGACGGCCAGGGTCGGCGCACCACCGGCGCGGCCCAGGATCGTGCTTTCACCAATGTTCTTCGCCGTGTCGCTCAGTTCGGCGGGCGTGACGACGAAGCCCCAGCTGCTGATCGCGGCCGCGGCATCCTGCACGGTGGTGCCGACCAGGGCGCCCGGCGAGTTCATGGCGAAGTACACGCCCGGGTGCAGCGATGCGGCGGCGATGAGCGCCATGATGGCGACGAAGGCCTCCATCAGCATGCCGCCGTAGCCGACCATGCGGGCTTCGCGCTCGTTGGCCAGTAGCTTCGGCGTGGTGCCCGAGGCGATGATCGAGTGCCAGCCGGAGACGGCACCGCAGGCGATGGTGATGAACAGGAACGGGAACAGGTTGCCCTGGAACACCGGGCCGGTACCGTCGATGAACTTGGTGACGGCGGGCATCTGCAGGGTGGGTGCGGACAGGAAGATCGCCAGCGCGAGCAGGGCGATGGTGCCGATCTTCAGGAACGTGGACAGGTAATCACGCGGCGCCAGCAGCAGCCACACCGGAAGCACGGAAGCGAAGAAGCCGTAGCCGATCAGCCACCAGGCAAGGGCCTTGGCGTCGAAATCGAACAGCACGGCCAGGTTCGGCGTGTCGTTCACCGTCTTGCCGTACCAGATGGAGGCCAGCAGGAGGATGAGGCCGATGATCGACACCTCGAGGATGCGGCCGGGCCGGATGTAGCGCAGGTACAGGCCCATGAGCAGGGCGATGGGGATCGTCGCGGCGACAGTGAACGTGCCCCAGGGGCTGTGGGTCAGCGCCTTGACCACGACCAGCGCGAGCACGGCCAGCACGATCATCATGAGGACGAGCACGCCCACCATGGCGATGACGCCGGGGACCTCGCCCAGTTCCTCACGCAGCATGTGGCCGAGCGAGCGCCCGTCGCGGCGCAGTGACAGGCCCAGGATCATGAAATCCTGGACGGCCCCGGCGAACACCACGCCCACCAGGATCCACAGCATGCCGGGCAGGTAGCCCATCTGCGCGGCGAGCACGGGGCCCACCAGCGGGCCGGCACCGGCGATCGCGGCGAAGTGGTGGCCGAAGACCACCCATTTGTCCGTGGGGACGTAGTCCAGTCCATCGTTGCGCAGCACGGCAGGCGTCGCCCGGCTCGGGTCCAGCTGGAGCACGTCCCGGGCGATCATCCGGCTGTAGAAGCGGTAGCCGATGAGGAAAACCGCGATGGAGGCGGTGACCAGCCAGATGGCATTGATGGGTTCGCCGCGGCGCAGGGCGATGACGCCGAGGCACCAGGCGCCGACGATGGCGATGGCGGCCCACAGGATTTTCCCGGCGGGACTGGGTTTCGGAATGGCGCTATGCATGGTTTCTCGGCTCCCCTTGCGGTTAGCGACAAGGGTCACCCCCGCGCCCGTGGGGGTCAATGATTCGCGGGCCCCGCGCGTATTAGCCATTGGTCGAATGGAAACGACTTGAGCCGGGGCGCCGCACAGGCCATGCTGGCCCTAACCCCACACCCCTGCGGCCTGCCGATGATTCGCGAGATCCTGAAAATGGGCGACGAGCGCCTGTTGCGCATCGCCCCTCCCGTGCCACGCGAGATGGTGGGTTCGGCTGAGCTGGATGCCCTGATCACCGACATGTTCGACACCATGCACCACGCCGGTGGCGTGGGCCTGGCCGCGCCGCAGATCGGCGTGGACCTTCAGTTGGTGATCTTCGGCTTTGACAGTAGCGAGCGTTACCCCGACGCACCGCCGGTGCCGCAGACGATCCTGCTCAACCCGATGATCACCCCGCTGTCGCAGGACATGGAGGAGGGCTGGGAAGGCTGCCTTTCCGTGCCGGGGTTGCGCGGCGCGGTGAACCGTTACTCGCTCATCCGCTACCAGGGCATCGACCCGCAGGGCCAGCCCATCGACCGCACGGCGGAAGGTTTCCACGCCCGCGTGGTCCAGCACGAATGCGATCACCTGATCGGGCGGCTATACCCGTCGCGGATTACGGACTTCACGAAGTTCGGGTTTACCGAAGTGCTGTTCCCGGGGATGGATATCGGGGACGATTGAAGCGCTATTCGGCCTCGGCGAGGGCCTCGACGATAACGAGGAGGGCCTTGCGGCGTTCCTTCGGCAGGCGGCTGACCAGCCCGACCAGGCGCAGTTGCTCACGCGAGTCGGCGCGGTAGAGCGCGGGGCTTTCCTTGACGCCGGTGGCGCCGCTGGGCGAGCCGCGACCCGTGGCGAGCCATTCGAAGTTCACGCCGAAACGGACGGCCATGTCGATCTGGCGCTCGAGCTCGGGCAGGCCGAGGTCGCTGAGCCACTTGCGTGCCGTTTCCCGGCTGACATCGAAGAGATCGGCCAACTGGGTAATGCGGCCGCGGCCTTTCTTGACGCCGGCCATGTCCAGCGCGACATGCAGGCGTTGAGAAAAACCTCGGTTAGAGAGTGGCATAACAACTCCGGTGAAACGCTTTTACGGCGCAAAAGACCCGGTATTGTTGATAGCCCGGGCCGGGAGCGTAAGCCCTTGACAGTTGCCAAGTCGTGCAATTTACGACTGCTTTTCGTTTTTAACGCCCAAAACGAAACGAGTTGACCGATTTTCTCATTTCGTCCGCCGCTCGATAAGCCGCCTCGGCGAAGTCGGACTCACTGCTGGCATAGATGATGGCGCGGGACGAGGAAATCATCAGGCCGCTGCCGTCGCTCGTTTGCCCGTGCTTCATGACGGCGGCGAGGTCACCGCCCTGGGCGCCGATGCCGGGGACCAGCAATGGCATGTTACCCACAATTGCACGCACGCGACCTAGTTCTTCTGGCCAGGTGGCGCCGGTCACGAGCGCGCAGTTGCCGTTTCCGTTCCAGTCCCGCGCGATCGCCTCGGCCACCCGCAGGTAAAGCGGCTGGCCACCGCAGTCGAGCGCCTGGAAATCGGCGCCGCCCGGGTTGGAGGTGCGGCAGAGCAGGATGACGCCCTTGTCCGCATGCGCCAGGAAGGGCTCGGCCGTGTCCTTGCCCATATAGGGGTTGAGCGTTACGGCATCCGCTTCGTAACGATCGAACGCTTCGGCGCGGTAGTGCTTCGCGGTCGAACCGATATCGCCACGCTTGGCATCCAGGATCACCGGGATGCCGGGGTGCTTGTCATGGATATGCCGGATCAGGCGTTCGAGTGCACCTTCGGCGCGCTGCGCGGCGAAATGCGCGATCTGCGGCTTGAAGGCGCAGACCTGGCTGGCCGTGGCATCGACGATATCGCGGCAGAAGGTATAGATCCCTTCCTCGCCCGAGAGCCCCGCCGGCAGGCGGCCGGGTTCGGGATCCAGGCCGACGCAGACCAGGGAGTCGTTGCGACGCCAGGCGTCCTTCAGCGAGTTCATGAAGTGCACGGGCAGCGCTCCTGTGGATATGTGGGAGCGCGCTTGCGCGCGATCGCGCGCAAGCGCGCTCCCACAAGTTTGGTGTTTACCGCGGTGAAGCTGGTCAGACCAGCTTCTTGTACTTCACGCGCTTCGGGCCGGCGTCGTCGCCGAGGCGGCGCTTCTTGTCGGCTTCGTACTCGTTGTAGTTGCCCGGGAAGAACTCGACGTGCGAGTCGCCTTCGAACGCGATGATGTGCGTGGCGATGCGGTCGAGGAACCAGCGGTCATGCGAGATGACCACGGCGCAGCCCGGGAACTCGAGCAGGGCGTCTTCGAGCGCGCGCAGCGTTTCGACGTCAAGGTCGTTCGACGGTTCGTCGAGCAGCAGCACGTTGCCACCCTGCAGCAGGGTCTTGGCCATGTGCAGGCGGCCGCGCTCACCACCGGAAAGCTGGCCGACGATCTTCTGCTGGTCGGTGCCCTTGAAGTTGAAGCGGCCGATGTACTGGCGCGACTGGATTTCAAAGTTGCCGATCGTAAGGATGTCCGAACCGCCCGAGACTTCCTGCCACACGTTGTTGGCCGGATCAAGCGCGTCGCGCGACTGGTCGACGTAGGCGAGCTTGACCGTGTGGCCCAGCTTCACTTCGCCGGAATCCGGGGTTTCCTTGCCCATGATCATCTTCATGAGCGTGGACTTACCGGCACCGTTCGGGCCGATCACGCCGACGATGGCGCCGCCGGGGATCTTGAACGAGAGGTCTTCGATCAGCACGCGGTCGCCGAACGACTTGGTGACGTTCTTGAACTCGATGACTTCCTGGCCCAGGCGCTCGCCCGGCGGGATGAAGATCTCGTTGGTTTCGTTGCGGCGCTGGTACTCGACCGAGTTCAGCTCCTCGAAGCGGTTAAGGCGAGCCTTGCCCTTCGACTGGCGGCCCTTGGCGGCCGAACGAACCCACTCGAGTTCCTTCTGGATGGCCTTCTGGCGCGACTTCTCCTGGTTGGCTTCCTGTTTCAGGCGCTCGTCCTTCTGCTCCAGCCACTCGGTGTAGTTGCCCTTCCAGGGAATGCCGCGGCCGCGGTCGAGCTCGAGGATCCACTCGGCGGCGTTGTCGAGGAAGTAGCGATCATGGGTGACCGCGACGACCGTGCCCGGGTAGTCGTGCAGGAAGGTTTCCAGCCAGTCGACCGATTCGGCGTCGAGATGGTTGGTGGGCTCGTCGAGCAGGAGCATGTCGGGCTTGGAGAGCAGCAGGCGGCACAGGGCCACGCGGCGCTTTTCACCACCGGACAGCGGGCCGATCATCGCGTCCCACGGCGGCAGGCGGAGGGCGTCGGCGGCCACTTCGAGCTGGCGCTCCAGCGCGTGCGCGTCGTTGGCGGCGAGGATGCCCTCGAGGCGCTCCTGGCGCTTGGCCAGCGCGTCGAAGTCCGCGCCTTCCTCGGCGTAGGCGGCGTAAACCTCCTCGAGTTCCTTCTGTGCATCGAGCACTTCGGAGACGCCTTCCTCGACGGCTTCACGCACGGTCTTGTTCGGGTCGAGGTCCGGCTCCTGAGCGAGGTAGCCGATCTTGGTGCCCGGGTTGGCGCGTGCTTCGCCCTGGTAGTCCTTGTCGACGCCCGCCATGATCCGCAGGACCGTGGACTTGCCCGCGCCGTTGATACCCAGCAGGCCGATCTTGGCGCCGGGGAAGAACGAGAGGGAGATGTCCTTGATGATCTGGCGCTTCGGGGGGACGATCTTGCTGACCCCGTTCATGGTGTAGATGTATTGCATGGACGCTCCGTAAGGAAAGCCGGCCCCCGGCAGCGGAAGCTCCCGGCGGGCAAACCCTCATTATAGCGGGGTTCGATGACGAAGATCGCCGCCCGGAGAGGGCGCCGGCTGAACGGGCGGGGCCGGCGCCCAGGCCCTTAAAGCAGCCCCGTGACGACGTAGCGGCGTATGCGCGCCTGGTTCCTTTCCGAGTAGACCTCGCACGGCCACACGCCGAACTCGAAATCGGCCATGTTGGTGCTGCAGGCGGTCCAGCGCTCGGCATCCTCGTGGACGGCCCCGAACGTATGGCCCAGTTCGTGGGCGACGTTGGACGACGTGCGCACGCTGGCCATCGCGAACGGGGTGCCCTCGTAGGCTATCCCCAGCGACTTCCCGTTCGGCGAACCCTGGACCACGAGGACCATGCGGGTCGCCCGGGTATCCGGCTCACCAATCCGCTCGAGGACCGCCTGGGCGGCCTTCCGCCATGCCCCTAGGGCACCTTCATAGCCGTACGGCAGCCTCTCCAGCCCATCCAGCTCGCGATGGACGTGGATCCGGATGTCCTGCCCGGGCAGCACATCGGCGCGCATGTGGCCCAGCCAGGCGCTCACATGCTCTGAGACGAAGTCCTGCTCGTTCATCTGGACATCCTCGTGGAGCACGAAGTGAACATCGATGGCCGGCGGAGCCTCGGCGAAGGCGGGTGACGGGGCGGACAGGGCCAGGCCGAGAGCCAGGAGCTTGGTTTTCATAGGATTCCTTTCGTGGTTTGGCAAATGGACGTTCCACGTCCGCCGGCAACGTTAGGAGACTTTGGGCTGCCCGGGCGTAGGGATGATCCCTGGCGCGCTGTAGGTCGATGCCGACAGGGCGGCCCGCTGGACGCCTGCGGGCTTGCCTCGCTGGCCGCAAACCCCCACCTCAGCTACACTTTTCGCCTTCCCCTACGTACTTCCCACGAGGTTGAGATGTTCCCGAAGGATGCAACGATCGCCGGCTATGACGACGAACTCGCCCAGGCCATCGCCAACGAGTCCCGCCGCCAGGAAGATCACGTCGAACTGATCGCCTCGGAGAACTACGCCAGCCCGCGCGTCATGGAGGCCCAGGGCTCCACCCTGACCAACAAGTACGCCGAGGGTTACCCGGGCAAGCGTTACTACGGTGGCTGCGAGTACGTGGACGTGGCCGAAAAGCTCGCCATCGAGCGCCTCAAGAAGCTGTTCGGCGCCGACTACGCCAACGTGCAGCCGCATTCCGGCTCGCAGGCCAACCAGGCCGTGTACTTCGCGCTGCTGAACCCGGGCGACACCATCCTGGGCATGAGCCTGGCCCACGGCGGCCACCTGACCCACGGCGCCAAGGTCAACCTCTCGGGCAAGATCTTCAACGCCGTGCAGTACGGCATCGATCCGGATACCGGCCTGGTCAACTACGACGAGATCGAAAAGCTCGCCGTCGAGCACAAGCCGAAGATGATCGTCGCCGGCTTCTCGGCTTACTCGCAGGTGCTCGACTGGGCGAAGTTCCGCGAGATCGCCGACAAGGCCGGCGCGTACCTGTTCGTGGACATGGCCCACGTCGCCGGCCTCGTGGCCGCGGGCGTGTACCCGAACCCGGTGCCGCACGCGCACGTCGTCACCTCGACCACGCACAAGACCCTGCGCGGTCCGCGCGGCGGCATCATCGTGGCGAAGGGCCTCGGCGAGGAGCTGGAAAAGAAGCTGCAGTCGGTGGTGTTCCCGGGTATCCAGGGCGGCCCGCTCATGCACGTCATCGCCGCCAAGGCCGTGGCCTTCAAGGAAGCGCTGGAGCCTTCGTTCACCGATTACCAGAAGCAGGTGGTCGCCAACGCCAAGGCCATGGCGAAGACGCTGATCGCGCGTGGCTACAAGGTTGTCTCCGGCGGTACCGAGAACCACCTGATGCTGGTCGACCTGATCGGCCGCGAAACCACGGGCAAGGACGCGGAAGCCGCGCTCGGCAAGGCGCACATCACCGTGAACAAGAACGCCGTGCCGAACGACCCGCGCTCGCCGTTCGTGACCTCGGGCCTGCGCGTCGGTACGCCGGCGATCACCACACGCGGCTACAAGGAAGCGGACACGGTGGAACTGGCCCACTGGATCTGCGACGTGCTCGACGCGCCGAACGATGACGCCGTCATCAAGGCCGTGCGCGAGAAGGTCACGGCGCAGTGCAAGCAGTTCCCGGTGTACGGCTGATCGATGCATTGTCCGTTCTGCCAGCATGAAGACACCCGCGTCATCGATTCCCGGCTTACCGAGGACGGTGGCACGGTGCGTCGGCGGCGCGAGTGCCCGCAGTGTGGTGAGCGTTTCAATACCTTCGAAACCGCGGAACTGAAGCTCCCGGCGATCGTGAAATCCGGCGATCGCCGCGAGCCTTTCGACGAACACAAGCTGCGCGTCAGCTTCGAGCGTGCATTGCAGAAGCGGCCGGTGGCCAGCGATTCCGTCGATGCGGCCACGCGTGCGGTCATGAACGACCTGCGCCGCAGTGGCGAGCGCGAGGTGCCGTCGCGGCAGGTGGGTGAGCTGGTCATGCGCGAACTCAAGGCGCTCGACCAGGTGGCCTACGTGCGCTTCGCCTCCGTCTACCGGCGGTTCGAGGATGTCCACGCGTTCCGTGAGGAGATCGAGAAGCTCGAGCGTGACCTTCCGTCGCTGGAAGGCCTGCAGCTGCCCCTGCTCGAGGCGGCGCGGCGCGGACGCAAGCCCTGATGACCCGCCCGTTCTTCCCGGCCATGGACCATGTCCACATGGCCCATGCGTTGCGTCTCGCCGCCCGCGGTATGCACACCACCCAGCCTAACCCCCGCGTCGGTTGCGTGATCGCGCGCGGCGAGACCGTGCTGGGCACGGGCTGGCATCCGAAGGCGGGAGAGCCGCATGCGGAAGTGTTCGCGCTGCGCGAAGCGGGTGAAGCCGCGCGCGGCGCGACCGCCTACGTCACGCTGGAGCCTTGCGCGCACCATGGCCGCACGCCGCCGTGCGCCGACGCGCTGATCGCCGCCGGCGTCGGCCGCGTCGTCATCGCCCATGAGGATCCGTTCACCCAGGTGGACGGCAAGGGCATCGAGAAGATTCGCGCGGCGGGCATCGGCGTGCAGATCGGCCTGATGCGCGATGCGGCGCACGAGCTCAATATCGGTTTCTTCAGCCGCATCCAGCGCGGCCGCCCATGGGTCCGCGTGAAACTGGCGATGAGCCTGGACGGGCGCACCGCGCTCGCCGATGGCTCGTCGAAATGGATCACGGGCGACGCCGCCCGCGCGGATGGCCAGCGCTGGCGCGCGCGCGCCTCGGCTATTCTCTCCGGCAGCGGCACGGTGCTCGCGGATAACCCGCGGCTCACCGTGCGCCTGCCCGGCGATGAACCGTTCGTGCCGCCGTTGCGCGCGATCCTCGATACGCACCTGCGTACGCCCGCGGGCCACCACGTGCTCGATGGCAGCGCGCCGACGGTGCTGCTGCATGCGGCCGACGCCACGGTGCCCGCGCACCTGCAGGCGGTGCAGCGCGCGACGATCCGTAGTGAGGACGGCAAGGGTCTCGACCTTCGCGCGGCGCTGCACTGGCTCGCCCAGCACGATGTGAACGAGGTGCATGTCGAAGCCGGCCCGGTGCTGTGCGGCGCGTTGCTCGCCGAAGGCCTGGCGGATGAGCTGCTGATCTACATCGCGCCCGTCCTGCTCGGGAACACGGCGCGGCCGATGCTGCACCTGCCACCGCTCGATGACATGGCCTCGCGGTGGAAGCTCGAAACGATCGACCGCCGCCAGATCGGTGACGATACCCGCCTGCTGATGCGCCCCGCCGCATGAAGACCGTGCGCTGGGGCATCATCGGCTGCGGCGCGGTCACCGAAGTGAAGAGCGGGCCCGCCTTTGCAAAGGTGCCCGGATCGGCGCTCGTGGCCGTCATGCGCCGCGATGCCGGCAAGGCACGCGATTACGCACAACGCCATAACGTGCCGCGCTGGTACGACGATGCGGAAGAGTTGATCGCGGATCCGGAAGTCGATGCCGTATACATCGCGACCCCGCCGTCGAGCCATCGCGAGTACGCGTTGAAGGCGATCGCGGCTGGCAAGCCGGTGTACATCGAAAAGCCCATGGCGATGAACCACCGCGAATGCCTCGATATCGTCGAGGCGGGCAGGGCCGCGAACGTCCCCGTGTTCGTCGCGTACTACCGTCGCGCGTTACCTCGTTTCACCACGATCGCCCGGCTGCTGCGCGAAGGCGCGATCGGCGCGCCGCGCTTCGTCAATGTCGTGCTGCACCACCCTTTCGAAAAGGCCTACCAGGATCCGGCGAACCTGCCCTGGCGGGTGCAGCCTGCGCTCTCCGGTGGCGGCATCTTCGTTGACCTCGCCAGCCACACGCTCGATATCCTGGATTTCCTGCTCGGGCCGCTGGTGGATGTGCGTGGCATGTCGCGTAACCAGCTCGGCGCGTACCCGGCCGAGGACAGCGTCGCCATGGCCTTCGCCCTCGGCGATGGCGTGCTGGGCACCGGCCTCTGGAACTTCGGTGCGGACCGCCGCGAGGATCGCATCGAGATCGTCGGCGACCGTGGCCGGCTGGTTTTCGCCACCTTTGGCGATGGCCCCATCCGGATCGAAACCGACGGCAAGGTCGACAACCTTTCGATCGAAAACCCGGCACACATCCAGCAGCCGCTGATCACCACCATGGTGCAGGCGCTGTTGGGAGAAGGAGAGTGCCCCTCCACTGGCGAATCCGCCGCCCGCACGAGCTGGGTGATGGACCAGGTGCTAAGGACCACGCAGGTGCCATAGCCCCCGTGGGAGCGCGCTTGCGCGCGATGGGGCTTGCCGCAACGCCATCGCGCGCAAGCGCGCTCCCACAAGAATGGCCATCGCCCCCAAGAGCGGGGTTGCAGTGGCCCCAGCCAGCCCCATGTTATGATCCGCTCCACATTCAAGCGTCTTCAGGGCGGGGTGTAATTCCCCACCGGCGGTAGGTTTCCGCGAGGAAACGAGCCCGCGAGCGCTCCCGGTCCTGCCGGGAGGTCAGCAGATCCGGTCAGACTCCGGAGCCGACGGTCATAGTCCGGATGAAAGAAGACGGCACCATGCGTCCCCCGCGGGGCGCGTGGCGCCATGCGCCTTGGGACGTTTTTCGCCCACCTAGCGAGAAACGCCATATGTTCACCGGCATCATCCAGGCTGTAGGCCGCATCAAGCGGCTGGAACCCCGCGGCGGCGATGTCCGCCTCGTGGTCGACACCACTTCCCTCGACATGGCCGATGTCGCCCTGGGCGACAGCATCGCCGTGTCCGGCGTCTGCCTCACGGTCATCGAATTCGATGCCAGCAGCTTCGCGGCCGATGTCTCCAACGAGACGCTCGCCATGACCTCGCTGGGCAAGCACAAGGCCGGCGACGCCGTGAACCTGGAGAAGGCCCTGCGCCTCGCCGATCGCCTCGGCGGCCACCTGGTTTCCGGCCATGTGGACGGCACCGGCAAGGTCGTGTCGGTCGTCCCCGATGGCCGCTCGCAGCGCTGGACGTTCGAGGTGCCGCGCGACCTGGCCCGCTACATCGCCCACAAGGGTTCGGTGTGCATCGACGGCACCAGCCTAACGGTGAACGAGGTGGACGGCACGCGTTTCGGCGTGAACCTTATCCCCCACACGGTGGAACACACGACGTTCGCGGCACGCCGCCCCGGCGATACGGTGAACATCGAAGTGGACGTGGTGGCGCGCTACGTGGAGCGCCTGCTCTCCGCCGGCGGCGCCCCGCGTCTCGACGAAAACTTCCTCAAAGACCACGGCTTCGCCTGACGGGACGCGCACGACCATGCCATTCAACACCATCCCCGAGATCGTCGAAGACCTGCGCCAGGGCCGCATGGTCATCATCGTGGACGACGAAGACCGCGAGAACGAAGGCGACATCGTGATGGCCGCCGAGAAGGTGCGGCCCGAAGACGTGAACTTCATGGTGCGCGAAGCGCGCGGCCTGCTGTGCCTTACGCTGACCGAGCAGCGTACGCGCCAACTCGGGCTGAAGCCGATGGTCGCGGACAATAATTCGCCGTACCACACCAACTTCACGGTCTCGATCGAGGCGGCCGAAGGCGTGACCACCGGGATCTCGGCGCACGACCGCGCACATACGGTGCAGGTGGCCGTGGCGAAGGACGCGAAGCCGGCGGATATCACCATGCCCGGCCACGTCTTCCCGCTCACCGCCCAACCCGGTGGCGTGCTGACCCGCGCCGGCCACACCGAAGCCGGTTGTGACCTCGCCGCGATGGCGGGCCTGGAGCCGGCCGCGGCGATCATCGAAGTGCTGCATGACGATGGCTCCATGGCGCGCCGCCCGGAACTCGAGGCGTTTGCCGCGAAGCATGGGCTGAAGATCGGCACCATCGCCGACCTCATCCGTTACCGGCTCGAAACGGAAAAGACCGTCGAGCGTGTGTTCGAGGAAGGCGTGGAGACGGAGTTCGGCCCGTTCCGCCTCGTGGCGTATCGCGATGCGATCCGCAGCGGCCTGCATTTCGCCCTGTTCCGCGGCGATATCGCCGATGGCGAGCCGGTGCTCACCCGCGTGCATGTGCGCAACACGCTCTCCGACGTGCTGCACCTGAAGCGCGACGACCTTGGCCAGACCGTCACGGAAGCCTTGCGCCGCATCGCCGACGAAGGCCGCGGCGTGATCCTCGTGCTTTCCGGCGCAGACACGCCCGAGGCCCTGCTGGGCCGCCTGCGCGGCGACAAGCAGCCCATGCCGGCGCCGAAGGATGACCAGGAATGGCGGCAGCTGGGCCTTGGCGCGCAGATGCTCGCCGATCTCGGCGTGAAGCGCCTGCGGGTCATCGGCACGCCGCGCAAGTTCGTGGGCATTTCAGGCTTTGGCCTTGAAGTGGTCGAGCAGGACAGCTAAACCTGAGCCCATGCCTGTCTCCTACGATATCCAGCTGATCGCCCCCGCCGGTTACCCCCACAACCCCGAAGCCATGCGCATCGGGGTCGAACGCCTCGAAGCGGCGGGGCACCGGGTACATGGCAAGGACGTGCTGACGCGCCGCGAGCTCCGTTTCGCCGGCAGCGATGCCGAACGTGCCGCCGACTTGAACGCCCTCGCCGACCCCTCGAAACCATTGCCCGACATCGTCCTGTCGATCCGCGGCGGCTACGGGGCCCATCCGGTGCTGCCGTTGCTGGACTACGACGGGCTCCGTGCGCGGCTCGGCGGTGCACCCGTCGCGCTCGTCGGGCACAGCGATTTCACGGCCCTGCAGTGCGCCCTGTTCGCGCGGAGCGGCGTCGCGACACTGGGCGGCCCCATGCTGGGCCCGGACTTCGGCTCGCAGCCGCTCGATCCGCTGACCTGGGAGAGCTTCTGGCAAACCGTCGGGAGCGGGGAGGGCGAGGCCGCCTGGGATGCGCCCGGCGCCCGCGACCTCGAGGTCGAGGGCACGGTCTGGGGCGGCAACCTGGCCATGCTTTCCAGCCTGGTCGGCTCGGACTACTTCCCGCGGATCGAGGGCGGCATCCTCTTCGTCGAAGATATCGCCGAACCCCCGTACCGGGTGGAGCGCATGCTCTACCACCTCCTCCACGCCGGGGTCCTCGGCCAGCAGAAGGCGCTGGTGATCGGCGACTTCACCAGCTGCCGGGTGGCCGAGTACGACAACGGTTACGACCTTGCCGTGGCCTTCGAGCGCATCGGCGCGGCGGCGGGCATCCCGCTGGTCCAGGGCCTGCCGTTCGGCCACGGCCCGGCCAAGTTCACCCTGCCATTCGGCATCGCCGGCCGGCTCCGCGTGGACGATGGCCGCGCCAGCCTCTCCTTCAGCGGCCACCCCCGGCCCAAAACCTCGTAAAATACCCGGCCGCATGGCGGCCATCCGCCCCACAGGACTCCCCGACCCATGAAGATCATCGAAGGCGATTTCGCCACCCCGAAGGGCCGTTTCGCCATCGTGGCCGGCCGGTTCAACGCGTTTGTCGTCGAGCCGCTGGTCGAAGGTGCGCGCGACGCGCTCGTCCGCCACGGCGTGAAGGACGACGCGATCGACCTGATCCGCGTGCCGGGCGCATGGGAAATCGCGCAGGCCGCCCACAAGGTCGCCGCCTCCGGCAAGTACGCCGCTGTCATCGGCCTGGGTGCCGTGATCCGCGGTTCCACCCCCCACTTCGACTACGTCGCCGGTGAAGCCGCCAAGGGCCTCGGCCAGGCCGCGTATGCTTCGGGCGTGCCGGTCTCGTTCGGCGTGCTCACCACCGACAGCATCGAGCAGGCCATCGAGCGTGCAGGCACCAAGGCCGGCAACAAGGGCGTGGATGCCGCGATGGTCGCGATCGAAATGGTCAACCTCTACACGAAGCTCGGCAAATGACTAACACTCCTCCGCACGGTATCGACCTGGCCGCGCGTTCCCGCGCGCGTCGCCGTGCCCTGCAGGCACTCTACGCATGGCAGGTGGGCGGCGCCCGCATGGGCAGCGTCATCGAGCAGTTCCGCCACGAGCAGGACATGCAGGTGGCCGACCAGGAATACTTCGAAGACCTGCTCCGCGGCGTGGAACAGCACGTCAAGGAACTCGATGAAGGCATCAAGCCGTTCGTCGATCGTGACGTGAGCCAGATCGATCCGATCGAGCGCGCCGCGCTGCGCCTCGGTGCGTATGAGCTGAAGTACCGTCCCGACGTGCCGTACCGCGTGGTGATCAACGAAGCCGTGGAAGCCACCAAGCGCTTCGGCGCCGACCATGGCCACAGCTATGTGAACGGTGTCCTCGACAAACTCGCGACGCACTGGCGTACGGCCGAGAAGCGATCCTGATCACCCGCGCGTTTCGTGCGCGCTGATGGAGCACGCATGGAATTCGACCTGATCGAACGCATCCGCCGGCACACCGACGTCCAGCGCGACGACGTGGTGACCGGCATCGGCGATGACGCGGCCGTCGTCGCCGTGCCCGCGGGACGCGAGCTCGCGATCGCCGTGGATACCCTGGTCGAGGGCATCCATTTCCCCGTGGGCACCGCGCCGGCCGACATCGGCTGGAAGGCGCTCGCGGTGAATCTCTCCGACCTCGCGTCGATGGCCGCCACGCCCGCATGGGCGTTGCTTGCGCTGACCTTGCCCACGCCAGACGAAGCCTTCATCGACGGCCTGGCGCGCGGCTTCGCCGAGCTCGCTTCGCCATTTCGCCTGGCACTGATCGGCGGCGATACGACGCGTGGCCCGCTCACCGTGACGGTGACCGTCCACGGTTTCACCACGCCCGGCCAGGCCCTGCTACGTAACGGCGCCCGCGTCGGTGACGCGGTGATGGTGACCGGTACGCTGGGTGACGCGGCCGCTGGCCTGCGCTGTCTTGCCGAGGCCGATTCCACCCCCTACGCAGGGCTTATCGAACGCCTGAACCGGCCCACGCCGCGTGTCGCGGCAGGCCTGGCGCTGCGCGGCATCGCGACCGCCTGCATCGATGTCTCCGATGGCCTGGTCGCCGACCTGGGCCATGTCTGCAAACAGAGCGGCGTGGCGGCGGAGATCGATCCCGCGTTGCTGCCGTTCTCGTCCGCCATGCTCACGCACTTCCACGATGGTGACGCCGTGGACTTCGCACTGTCGGGCGGCGACGACTATGAGCTCTGCTTCACGGTGCCCTCCGAGAAAGCCAATGAAGTCGCCGCCGATCTCGCGCGCGTCGGCTGTGGTGCCACGCGTATCGGCCGCATCGTGGAAGGCTCGGGCGTGCGCATCATCGGGGCTGGCGGCGAGACGCATGCACCGGCCCGCTCCGGCTGGAACCACTTCGCATGAGCACCAAGTACGTCCTCGACGCCGCCGACCGACGCCGCCTGATGGCGACACCCGCCGGCTGGCTGGCAACCGGCTTCGGCTCCGGGCTGGTGCCGAAGGCGCAGGGGACCGCCGGCTCACTGGCGGCGATCGTGCCGTGGTTATTGCTGCACACGGTGCTGGACCTGTGGGGCTGGCTCTTGCTTATCGCGGTGTCCTTCGCCGTTGGCGTGCGTGCGTGTGACGTCGCCGGCCGGATCATCGGCGTGGACGATCACCGCAGCCTGGTGTGGGATGAGTTCGTGGGGCAGTGGATCGCGCTGCTGCCGGTGCTCATGGTGCCCGGCTTCGCGTGGGTCGTCGCGGGTTTCATCCTGTTCCGCCTGTTCGATGTGTGGAAGCCCTGGCCCATCGCCTGGTTCGACCGGCGGGTGAAGGGCGGCCTTGGCGTCATGCTCGATGACGTGATCGCCGGCATCTTCGCCGCCATCGTCCTGCACTTCATCCAGTTCATCGTTCTTTAGGAGAACACCATGGAATACCGTCGCCTCGGCGCCACTGGCCTCAAGCTGTCGGCGCTGTCGTATGGCGCGTGGGTGACGTTCGGCCGCCAGGTCGGGCGCTCCGCCGCGCGCGAACTCATCGCGCTGGCGTACGACAACGGCATCAACTTTTTCGACAACGCCGAGACCTACAACGCAGGTGATGCCGAGCGCCTGATGGGCGATGTGATCGCCGACCTGCGCCTGCCGCGCGATGCGTACTGCGTTTCCAGCAAGGTGTATTTCGGTGCGGTCACCGACCCGAAGCCGACGCAGCGCGGCCTCTCCCGCAAGCACGTCTTCGATGCCTGCCACCAGGCGCTCGAGCGTTTGCGCGTGGATTACCTCGACCTGTATCTCTGCCACCGCCCCGACCCGGAAACGCCAGTGCTGGAAACCGTGTGGGCGATGGATGCGCTCGTCAGGCAGGGCAAGGTGCTCTACTGGGGCACGAGCGAATGGCCGGCGGAACTCATCGCGAAAGCGCACCGCGTGGCTCGCGAGAACCACCTCGTCGCGCCGTCGATGGAGCAGCCGCAGTACAACCTGCTGCACCGCGACCGCGTCGAGCGCGAGTACGCGCCGTTGTATCGCGACTACGGCATGGGCACCACCATCTGGTCGCCGCTGGCATCCGGCCTGCTCACCGGGAAGTACAACGACGGCATCCCCGATGACTCGCGCCTCGGCCACCCTGACTATGCGTGGCTGCGCGATGCGCTGATGGAGAACGACGGCGCGTCGTTGAAGACGGTGCGCGCGCTGGCGCCGATCGCCGAAGTCCTGGGTATTCCGCTTGCCCGCCTGTCGCTCGCGTGGTGCCTGAAAAACCCGCACGTCTCCACCGTGATCCTCGGCGCAAGCAAGCCCCACCAGCTCGAAGAAAACCTGAAGGCCCTCGACGCCGTGCCGCTGCTCACCGACGCGGTGATGGCGAGGATCGCGGCGGCGCTGTAACCCCCATCGCGCGCAAGCGCGCTCCCACAACAGCCGGGCGGGCCTTGTGGGAGCGCGCTTGCGCGCGATGGGTGGCGCCTCAAACGTCCCCGTAAAGCGCCTGCAGCATGGCGATGGCGGCAAGGCCCGCCGTTTCGGTGCGCAGGATGCGCGGGCCGAGCTTCAGCCCGGTGAACGCCGCCTGGGCCAGTGCGGCGCGGTCACGTTCGCCAAAGCCGCCTTCCGGGCCGATAGCGATGATCGCGGAACCGGTAAGGCCCAGCTCGGAAGGGCGCCTGTCGCCCTCGGGCAACAGGGCCAGACGCATCGGCCCACCGTCTCCCAGCGAACCCAGCCACGCGTTAAGCGCCACGGCCGGTTCGATCACCGGCACCACGGCGCGCCCTGACTGTTCGCACGCGCTCGCCGCCACGGCACGCCAGTGCAGCAGGCGCTTCTCCGCGCGCGCCGCATCCAGCTTCACTTCGGAACGCTCGGTGATGAGCGGCACGATGCGCGTGATGCCCAGCTCGGTGGCCTTCTGCACGATCAGGTCCATCTTCTCGCCGCGGGCGACGCCCTGGGCAAGGGTCAACGAGAGCGGCGACTCGTTGGCAAG
Organism: Luteibacter sp. NPDC104163; assembly: GCF_055584245.1. NCBI lineage: Bacteria > Pseudomonadati > Pseudomonadota > Gammaproteobacteria > Lysobacterales > Rhodanobacteraceae > Luteibacter > Luteibacter sp. NPDC104163. The sequence continues at coordinate 484,912 of NZ_JBVJMK010000001.1, read as the reverse complement.
GGCACGGCATTCGCCGACCAGGGCAACGACCTCACGCTTGCCGACGCTGTGCAGCGTCGCATCGAACTCCTCGGCGGCATCGCCCGCGAACAGCACCACCGGATCGCCCGCCTGCATGCGCAGTACCCGCGCCACGTGCTCACCTGCCTGGCTGGGCAAGGTGATCTCCTGGCCAGGGGCCAGCGGCTGGTCGACATGGATTCGGATCGTGCGCATGGTGGGCCTTGTGTCACGGAACATCCATTGTACCGGGCTACGCGGGAGGCTATCGTCACGGCGTCGCGTAGGAGCTTTACATGCCGATCGCCTGGTACTTCGATTTCGTTTCGCCGTTCTGCTGGCTGCAGTGGCCGGCGATCCGCGAGCTGGCCTGCAGCCGCGAGGTGGCGCTGCGGCCGATCCTGTTCGGCGCGCTGCTCAAGCAGATGAACCACCTGGGGCCCGCTGAAATCCCGTGTAAACGCGAGTTTACGTACCGTTACGCGACCTGGCGCGCACGCCAGGCCGGCATGCCGATGCGCTTTCCGCCAAGCCACCCGTTCAATCCGCTGCCGGCGCTGCGTCTGTGCGTGGCGGCCGGGAACACCGTGGAAGTCGTGGGCGCGATCTACGAGTGGATCTGGGCCCACGGCCGCGCGGCGGATACGCCCGAGGCCCTCGCGCCGCTCGCGGCATCGTTCGGCATCACGGACCTGCGCGAGGCCCTTTCCGCCCCGGAAGTCAAAGCCGAACTCCAGGCCAATTTCGAGCAGGGTATGCGCGACAGGCTCTACGGCGTACCTACGCTCGCGATCGGCGGCGAACTGTTCTGGGGCGCCGATGCCCACGACTTCGCCATGGCCTACCTCGACAACCCCGGCATGTTCGCCGAGGGCGAGATGGCCCGCCTGGGCGAACTGCCGGTAGGCCTTTCGCGGATCTAGGCGACGGCCTTGCCGATGCCCGCGATCGCGGTATCGACCATGAAGTCGATCTCGTCTTCGCGGATCACGTAGGGCGGCATGAAGTACACGATGTTCCCGAGCGGGCGCAGCAGCGCACCGTTTTCCAGGCCGTGCCGGTAGACGCGCAGCCCGCGGCGCTCGTGGGCGGGGAAGGGCGCGCGCGTGGCCTTGTCGGCCACCAGCTCGATGGCCGCGATCATGCCGGTCTGGCGCACATCCGCCGCGTGCGGGTGATCGCGCAGCGGTGCGATGCGCGACGCCATGTGCGCGGCGAGCACGCGGTTGCGTTCCAGCACGGGATCCTCGCGGAAGATCTGCAGCGTGGCCGTCGCCGCGCGGCAGGCCAGCGGGTTGCCGGTGTAGCTGTGCGAATGCAGGAAGGCCTTGCCCGCCGCGTATTCCGCGTAGAACGCCTGGTATACGTCCTGCGTGGTGACCACGGCCGAGAGCGGCAGGAAGCCACCGGTGAGCCCTTTGGAAAGGCACATGAAGTCCGGCGACACCCCGGCCTGCTCGCATGCGAACAGCGTGCCGGTGCGGCCGAAGCCCACGGCGATCTCGTCGGCGATGAAGTGCACGCCGAACTCATCGCACAGCGCGCGAAGTCCGGTGAGATACGAGGGGTCGTACATGCGCATGCCGCCCGCGCACTGCACCAGCGGCTCGACGATGACGGCACAGGTTTCGTGCGCATGGCGTTCGAGGATCGCACGCATCTCGCCAAGGCGGCGCGTCGCGATCTCCGCCGGCGTCTCCCCGGGTTCGCCTTCGTAGGTATCCGGCGAGGGTGCGAGCTCCGGCGTGAGCAGCAGCGGCGCATAGGTCTTGCGGTACAGCGCCACGTCACTCACCGACAGCGCGCCGAGCGTCTCGCCGTGGTAGCTGCCGGTGAGGGCGATGAAGCGGGTCTTCTCGCCGTGCCCGCGGTTGAGCCAGTAGTGGAAGCTCATCTTCAGCGCCACTTCGATCGCCGCGGAGCCGTTGTCTGCCAGGAATACCCGTTCCAGCCCCGGCGGCGTGATCCTGACCAGTTCCTCGGCCAGTTCCAGCGCGGGCTGGTGGGTGAAGCCGGCGAAGATCACATGCTCCAGCCGGTCGAGCTGGTCTTTCAGCGCCGCGCCGATGCGCGGCTCGGCATGGCCGAACAGGTTGGTCCACCACGAGCTCACGGCATCGAGGTAGCGGCGGCCGTCCGTGCCCACCAGCCATGCCCCTTCGCCGCGCGCGACGGGTACCATGGGCAGGGTTTCGTGGTCGTGCATCTGGGTGCACGGGTGCCAGAGGACGGAGAGGTCGCGCTGGACCAGCGCGTCGGTCGCCTGGGCGGCGAAAAGGGCGTTGTTCATCCGCCCATGATCGCCCGGTACCCCTGCGTCCTCAAGCTTTGCCAAGAGGTGATGGATTGAAGTGGTTACGCCGGATCGGCCTGCTCGTCCTTGTGCTGGTGCTTGCCGCCGGCGTCTTCTACTGGTTCCTGCCCGCCAGCGTCGCGGTGCCGTACGTGGCGCAGCGCGCCCGCGGCCTCGTGCTGGATGACCTCTCAGGCACCGTGTGGGATGGCCGCGCCGGGCGCGTCATGACCCGCGACGGGCTCGACCTGGGCGCCGTGACCTGGACACTGGGGCGCGACGTGATCCTCGGCCGTACCCACCTGGACCTCCACCTCGATGGCCGTGCCGGCCGTTTCGACGGCCATATGGAGCGCACGCAGGCCGACCGCGTCCAGTGGCGCGATGTCGCCTTCCGTCTCGACGCCGCGGCCCTGTCCGGGCCCGGCCTGCCCCGTGAGCTGGTGCCTGTCGGCGTGGTCGAGGGCAAGATCCCGCAGGCTGACCTGCAGGGCAACTGGCCGCTCTCGCTGGATGCCGACGTGAACTGGCGCGCTGCCGCCGTGAAAACACCCGAGGGTCACGTCACCCTGGGTGGGCTGGCCTTCAAGGCGCACTCGGAAGCCGGCCTGCTGCGGGCCACGCTGGCCGACGACGGTGAAGGGTCGCTCGCTGTCGATGCGCGCGTCGCCGCGTCGCCGCTTGGCTGGCGGCTGGATGGCGCGCTCGTACCGCGCATCCGCGACACCGCGCTGACCCACCTCATCGCCCGCTTCGGCCCCGTGCGGCCGGACGGCTCCGTTTCCCTGGCCCGCAAGGCCGGGCTCGCACCGGCCGCCATGCCATGACCGATACGCTCGACAAAGCCCTGTCCGCCGCCCGCGACGCCGCCGGCGCCGCCGCCGAGATCATCCAGCACTACTGGCGCGCCGGTGTCGATGTGATCACCAAGGGCGATGACACGCCGGTGACGGTCGCCGACCGCGAGAGTGAGCTGGCCATCCGCGAAATCCTGGCGCGTGCGATGCCCGAGGCGGGGATCTACGGCGAGGAATACGGCGCGGACGACATCAGCCGCGAATGGCTGTGGCTGGTGGATCCGCTCGATGGTACCAAGAGTTTCGTACGCCGCACGCCGTTCTTCTCGACCCAGATCGCACTGATGCACCATGGCGAACTCGTACTGGGCGTCTCCTCCGCGCCCATCTACGGCGAGCGCATGTGGGCAGTGAAGGGCCGCGGTGCATGGCTCGATGGCGAGCGCGTGCAGGTAGCGGATACCAGCGCCTTCGCGCAGGCGTCGATCTCCACGGGCAACGTGAAGACGCTCACCACCGACGCGCGCTGGGACGTCCTCGGCCAGATGATCCGCGACAGCAACCGCATCCGCGGCTATGGCGATTTCTGCCATTACCACCTGCTGGCGCGTGGCGGGGTCGATCTCGTCATCGAATCCGACGTGAACATCCTCGACATCGCGCCGCTGGCCGTGATCGTGCGCGAAGCCGGTGGCGTATTCACCGAACTCGATGGCGGCCCGGTGGGGCTGGAGACGCGCGGCATCCTGGCCGGCACGGCCGCGATCCACGCCGAGGCGCTCGAACGGTTCCGCGGCGTTACAATCGACCGATGAACAAGCGCCCCACGATCCTCGCGACACGCGATGCACCCGATAGCCCGCTCCGCAAGGCGGAGCAGGTGGACCTCGAGTTTTCCAACGGCGAGCGCCGCACCTACGAGCGCCTCAAGGGCAGCGGCTTCGGTGCGGTGCTGATCGTCGCGATGCGCGATCCGGAGACCGTGCTGCTGGTGCGCGAATACGGCGTCGGCGTCGATCGCTACGAACTCGGCGTGCCGAAGGGCCGGCTCGATCGCGATGAAACCACCGAGCAGGGCGCGAACCGCGAGCTGAAGGAAGAAGTGGGCTACGGGGCGCGCAAGCTGAAGATCCTCGGCACGCTCTCGCTGTCACCGTCGTACATGACCCACCTGGCGCACGTGGTCCTCGCAGAGGATCTCTACCCCGAGCGCCTGCAGGGCGATGAGCCCGAAGAGCTCGAGGTGGTGCCCTGGCGCATGGACAAGCTGCACGAACTGCTCGCCCGCGATGACGTTACCGAAGGGCGTTCCATCGCCGCCCTGTTCATGGCCCGCGAGTACCTCGCCGGCCGCTACCAGCCCGCGTGACGGCGCGGCCGGCCAGCGCGTGCCTGGACGAGGTCTGCGCCATCGCGCGCGAGGCCAGCGACGCGATCCTCGCGGTATACGCGCAAGATTTCGAAGTGATCCAGAAGGCCGATGCCTCGCCGGTCACCACCGCCGACCTCGCGGCGCAGGCCGTGATCGCGCACCGCCTGCAGGAGATCGCGCCCGGCGTGCCGGTGATCTCGGAAGAAGCGCTCGCCGCGCCCTGGGCCGAGCGGCGTACCTGGCGCCGCTACTGGCTGGTCGATCCCTTGGATGGCACGCGCGAGTTCATCAAGCGCAACGGCGAGTTCACGGTGAACATCGCGCTCATCGAGGACCATCGCAGCGTGCTTGGCGTGGTGCTGGCGCCCGTCACGGGCGATCTGTACGCGGCGGCGAAGGGGCAGGGCGCCTGGCGCCAGCAGGGGCCCGGCGCCGCGCGCGAAACGATCCACACGCGCCGTGCCGGTGGCCTGCTGCGGGTCACGGGCAGCCGCTCACATGCGGGCGTCCGCGCGGCCACGCTGCTCCAGCGGCTCGGTGAGCACGAGACCTTTGCCCTGGGCTCGTCGCTGAAGTTCTGCGTCATTGCCCGCGGCGACGCGGACGTCTACCTGCGTCTCGGCGCCACTTCCGAATGGGATACGGCGGCGGCGCAGTGCGTCCTGGAAGAAGCTGGCGGCGCCGTGCTCGACCTGGCCGGCCGGCCGTTCCGCTACAACACGCGCGATTCGCTGATCAACCCCGAATTCATCGCCTGCGGCGACACCAGCATCGACTGGGCCGCGCGGCTCATCGACCCGGAACCCTGACGCATGGCACGACCCATCGACGACCTCCTCGCGATCATGGCGCGCCTGCGCGATCCGGAGAACGGGTGTCCCTGGGACGTAAAGCAGAGCTTCGCCACGATCGCGCCGTATACGATCGAGGAGGCCTACGAGGTCGCGGACGCCATCGACCGCGGTGACATGCACGACCTGCGCGACGAACTCGGCGACCTGCTGCTGCAGGTGGTGTTCCACGCACGCATGGCAGAAGAAGCCGGTGAGTTCGGCTTCGGCGATGTCGTCGCTGCCATCAGCGACAAGATGGAGCGCCGCCACCCGCATGTGTTCGGTGACGTCACCCATGAAAGCGATGCCGCACGTTCGCGCGACTGGGATCGCCTGAAAGCCGAGGAACGCAAGGCGAAGGGCGGGGAAGACCCCAGTGCGCTCGCGGGCATCTCGCGCGGCCTGCCGGAATGGCAGCGTGCGGTGAAGCTGCAGAAGCGTGCGGCGAATACGGGTTTCGACTGGCCGGACCATCGCCCGGTGCTCGACAAGCTTGCGGAGGAACTCGACGAAGTACGCCACGAGTTCGATAACGGCGCCGACGAAGAACGCCTTGCCGATGAAATCGGCGACCTGCTGTTCGTCGCCGCGAACCTGGCGCGACACGCGAAGGTCGATGTCTCGCGTGCGCTACGCGGTGCCAACCAGAAATTCGAGCGGCGGTTCCGCGGCATGGAAGCCATCGCCGAAAGCGAAGGACGCAGCATGTCGTCGTATTCCCTGGAAGAGCAGGAAGCGCTCTGGCGCCAGGTCAAGCAATCAGAAAAAAAATAAATCGCGCCCTTCGTGGGAGCGTGCTTGCACGCGATGGGAGCTTGTCGTAATCCCCATCGCGCGCAAGCGCGCTCCCACATTTACTTACTGAGCTTTGGCCGCAGCGCGCTGTTGCATGCGGGCCTTGAACGCTTCCATTTCCTGGTGACGCTTCTGGTCGTTGGCCAGGCTTTCGTCCAGGCTCTTCTTCATCGTGGCAATGGCGGCGTCGACATTCGTCGGGGCCATCTGCGCGCGGGCCAGGTGGCGGTACGCGTAGTCACGGACCATCGGGTTCTGCGACTTGGCGAGCACGTCGTTGTACAGCGCCGGCAGTTCCTTCTGGCGGCCGCTCATGATGTACAGGCGTTCCAGGCCACGCAGGTCGCCGATGACGCCACCCATCTGGTGGCCGCGGCCCCAATGTCCGCCGCGACCGTGGTCGCCGCCGCGCGGGCCGCCGTGGCCCCACTTCTGGCCGCCATCACGCTGCGGGCCCTGCTGGGCGGATTGGGCCGCCGGGGTGGCGGGGGCCTTGGGAGCGGCATCCTGCGCAATCGCGAGGGCGGCCGAACCGGCAAGGAGGAGGGAGGCGGCGCTGACGAGCAGGGTCTTGCGTTGCATAGGGTGTCTCTCCGGGTTGGGCTTGCAGGGGGAAAAACGTGGCTCCCCGCTCGCGGTTGACGGGCCCGTTGCCGTCTGGTCAGTTTCGTGTGAAAACGCGGACTGCAACCTTTCCCGCCCGGGACGCATCCATAGCCGGGTACCGCACTATCAACGGAGGGCACCCACCATGCGTCACCTGATTCTCGCCGCGCTGCTGCTCGCACCGGCCGTCGCCATGGCCGACGAACCGCAGTGCAAGTTCCATGCGGACCGCAACATGGATCTCGATCTCGGCGGCGTTCGCCAGATCCGCTTCATCGTGAACTCGCACGACCTCAAGGTCGATGGCTCCGCCGGCGGCAAGTTCGCCGTGCAGGGCCGCGCATGCGCATCCACCCAGGAAATGGCCGACAACCTCGTGGTCGTGCAGTCGAAGGAAGGCGACACGCTGGTCGTCGAACTGAAGGATAAGCGCGAGGGTGGCTGGCACATGGGCTGGGGCAGCAACTACTCCTACCTGAAGGTCACGGCCAGCGTGCCGGGCAACCTCCCGATCGTGGTGAACGTCGGCTCGGGCGACGCCGAGGTGCGCAACGTGGCATCGCTGGAAAGCACGGCAGGCTCGGGCGACCTCGAGGTCGCGGGTGTGCGTGGCACGGTGAAAGCGAACGTCGGTTCCGGCGACGTCAAGATCGCGAATTCCGGCGCGGTCGAGGTCGGCAGCGTCGGCTCGGGTGACCTCACCGCGCACGACATCACCGGTGGCGTCCGCATCGGCACGGTCGGCTCCGGCGATGCCAAGCTCACCAACATCACGGGCGACGTGGATGTCGGCACGATCGGCTCGGGCGACCTCGACGTCGACGGCGTGAAGGGCAACCTCAGCGTCCGCACCGCCGGCAGCGGAGATGTCGACCACAAGGGCGTCACCGGCAAGGTCGACCTGCCCGAGAAGCTCCGCTAAGCCTCGGGGCCTTCGGCCTGCCGTTGTGGGAGCGCGCTTGCGCGCGATGGGACCTGCCTCGAGCACCCATCGCGCGCAAGCGCGCTCCCACAGTTCCAGCACATCCAGAACCGATATGATCCACCGGAACTTCGGTGGGATCGTCTGGATGAGCTGGCTGCCCGAATCGCTGCGGAACCTCCGCCGCGATGTGTTTTTCCTCGTACTGCTCGGCGTGGCCATCGTGTTCGCGATGGCCATGCCGTCGCGCGTCGCGACCTGGCCCTCGCTCGTCGACTGGCCGACGATCGCCGCGCTCACCGGGCTGCTCATCCTCACCAAGGCCGTGGAAGAGAGCGGTGCCCTCGGCCATGCAGGGCGCTGGCTCATCGACCGCACCTCGACGCGGCGCCTGGCCGCGCTGGGCCTGGTCGCCGCGACCGCGCTGTTGTCGATGCTGCTCACCAATGATGTGTCGCTGTTCGTCATGGTGCCGCTGACGCTGAGCATGTGCCGCATCGCGCGCATGCCGGCGATGCGCCTGGTGATCTTCGAAGCGCTCGCCGTGAACGCGGGCTCCATGCTGACGCCCATCGGCAATCCCCAGAACCTGTTCCTCTGGCAGCAGTGGGGCATCGGCTTCGGTGGCTTCGTCTGGGCGATGCTGCCGGTAGTGGCCATCGCGCTGGTGCTGCTGCTGGCGCTCACCGCCGTGGCGTTCCCGGCGACCCGACTGGAGGTGCACGAACACCCCGAGGACGGCCTGGACCGCTGGATGCTGGTGGTCGCCGCGGTGCTCTACGTGCCGTTCCTGTTCCTGGCGGACGCGCACCACGCGACGTGGGGCCTGCTCGGCGTGGTGGTGGTCTTCGCGCTGTTCCGGCGCCGGGTGCTGGCCGCGATCGACTGGGGCCTGCTGCTGACCTTCGTGCTGATGTTCATCGACCTGCGCATGCTGGCGAGCCTGGACATCATCAAGGGCGTGCTCGGTGCGCTCGACCTGCACCAGCCCATGCACCTGTTTGCCACGGGTGCACTGGCGTCCCAGGTCGTGAGCAACGTGCCCGCGGCGATCCTGCTGGCCGAGTACTCACACGACTGGCGCACCCTGGCGTGGGCGGTGAACGTCGGCGGCTTCGGCTTCATCCTGGGTTCGCTGGCGAACCTGATCGCACTACGCCTGCTCGGCGAGAAAAACGCGTGGGGCACCTTCCACCTCTGGTCGGTGCCGTTCTTCATCGTGATGGCGATAGTGGGTGCAGCGCTCCTGTAGGAGCGTGCTCCCACCACGATCAGCGCGCCTTGCGCGTGCCCTTCTCACCCGTATTGCTGTTGCCCTTGTCGTACTGCTTGATGAAGTCGCGTACGTCGGGGTAGACCACATCGCGCCAGCGGCGGCCGCTGAAGATGCCGTAGTGGCCGGCGCCTTCCACCGTGATGTGCTTCTTCAGCTTCTTCGCGATGCCCTTGCACAAGCCGTGCGCAGCCTCGGTCTGGCCAAGGCCGGAGATATCGTCGAGCTCGCCCTCGATGGTCAGCAGCGCCGTGCCCTTGATCTTCGCCGGTTGCACCAGCTCACCGTTCACTTCCCACGTGCCCTTGGGCAGGCGGTGTTCCTGGAACACGGTTTCGATGGTGTCGAGGTAGTACTCGGCCGGCATGTCGAGCACGGCGTTGTATTCATCGTAGAACTTGCGGTGCGCCTCGGCGTCGTCGAGGTCGCCCTTGCGCAGGTTCTCGTAGAAGTCCCAGTGCGACATGACATGGCGGCTGGGGTTCATCGCCAGGAAGCCCGCGTGCTGCAGGAAGCCCGGGTACACCTCGCGGCCCGCGCCGGGATACTGGTACGGCACCTTGTGGATCAGCTGGTTGCGGAACCACGACAAGGGCCGGGTCGTCGCGAGGTTGTCGACGCTGGTGGGGCTCTTGCGGGTGTCGATCGGGCCGCCCATCAGCGTAAGCGTCGCCGGCGTGGCTTCGCCGCGCGCGGCCATCAGCGCGACCGCGGCCAGCACGGGCACGGTGGGCTGGCACACCGACACCACGTGCGCGCGGTGCACGCCGACGTGGCGGATGAATTCCTCGATGTACGACACGTAGTCGGCGAGCGAGAACGAGCCTTCCTCCAGCGGGACCATGCGCGCATCGGTCCAGTCGGTGATGTACACCTTGTGGTCGCGCAGCAGCGTGCGCACGGTATCGCGCAGCAGCGTGCTGTGGTGGCCGGAGAGCGGGGCGACGACCAGGACGGCGGGATCGTGCTTCATCGCATCGACCGTGGCCTGGTCATCCGAGAAGCGCTTGAAGCGCTTCAGGGTGCAGAACGGCTTGCTCATGGCCACCTGCTCGACGATGGCCACGTCATGCCCGTGCGCGTGCACGCTGTGGATGTCGAACTCGGGCTTCTCGTAGGCCTTCCCCAGGCGGTACATCAGCTCGTACCCGGCAGCGGCGCGGTCGGCGCCCGGCATGCGGGCAAACGGGCTGGCCAGGTCGCCAAACATCTTGGCGCCGGCTTCAGCCCAGTACGACAACGGGCTGAGCATGGAGCGCTGCCATTCGTGCATCAAATAGAGCATGCCGCTGCAATCCGGGAACGGGGGAGGTGGCGCATCATAACCAGTTGCGCCGCGCCATGTGTAAAGCCCCTGTTTTTGCTCGATTTAAGCGTCGGCCTTGCGGCAGACCAGCAGGACTTCATCCACCCCGGGGGCCGGGTCGAAGCCGGGCTGGAAGTCCAGCGGCTTCTGGAAACGCATGCCCAGCGGCATGAACACCCGGTTGTACCACCACATGGCGCGGGCCCGGTGGTGGGTCAGGAAATACTGGCCCAGGTCCAGCAGTTTCGAGGATTTGGGCTGCATGCCATAGACCGCGCTGCGCTCGATGGTGAACCCGTGGCGGGCGAGCAGGTCGCGGATGGCGTCGGGCTCGTAACGGCGGTAATGCCCCACGAAATCATCAAAAGCCGTCCACGCTTCCGGGTGCAGCGGGGTCGAGAGCAGCAGCCTCGCGCCGGGTGCCGCCACGCGGGCCAGTTCGCCCAGGGCGCCCTCGTCATCGACGACGTGCTCCAGGATGTCGAAAGCGCAGACGAAATCGAAGCTGCCGTCGCGGAACGGCAGGGCGCCGATCATGGCGTTGGCCACGCGCGCGCCGGCCCGGCGCAGTTCCGCCAGGGCGGGGCGCGACAGGTCGACGAACTGGGTATCGGCCAGCGGCAGGCGCGGCCGCAGGCCGGGCGCCACCTCGAGGCGTCGCGTCGTCCGCGCGGCCAGCTCGGCCACCAGCGGCCACGTATTGAACCGCTCGGGCGCGCAAAGCTGCGCATCGGCCCACAGCGCGTCGTAGAAGCGCTTGTTGCCGGCGATCAGGTCGGCGTCGGTACGGGCAGGCGTGCCTTCCGAGGTGAACGATGCAATGGACATACGGAGCCTCGGGGACGTTGGAGAGGATTAACGCAGGCGAGCCAGTTCGCGCAGCAGGGGTAGCCTGCGCACGCGGACCGCGGTGGCCCGGAACACGGCGTTAGCCAGTGCCGGGGCGGCGGACGGCACGCCGATGACGCTGGCGCCCGTGGGTTCGGCGACCGACGGGACGATGATCGTCTCGACCTCGTAAGGCATCGGCTGCGTGGGCGACACGGGGTAATCCTTGAAGCCGGTCTGCTGCACCTTACCGTCCCTGACCGTGATGGCCAGGTTGAGGGCCGTTGAAAGGGCGTCGATGGTAGCGCCTTCCAGCTGGGCGGCGAGACCCAGCGGGTTCACGGCGCGGCCGACATCGGCGACGCAGACGACCCGGTGGATATCGATGCCATCGGCCGTGGGAGCCACCTCGATCGCATGCGCGACGTAAGCGCCGAACACGTATGCGCAGGCAATGCCGAGGCCATTCTCGCTGCGCAGCCAGCGGCTCCAGTCGAGCTTGTCGGCGGCGAGCTTCAGCACGTTGGCCATGCGCGCGGTATCGATCGGGCCGCCGCGCCCGTTGTAGGGCAGCTGGCGTGCCTCGCCGAGCAGTTTCAGGCGGTAGTCGAGCGGGTTGGCCTTCACCGCGTGCGCAAGCTCGTCGATGAAGCTCTCGCTGGCGAACGTCGGCGTCACATGCGGCGAACCGCGCCACTCGCCCCGCGACAGCAGCGAGTCGAGCGGGTAGTAATCGCTGCGGAAGTTGGGCACGAGGCCGGCCGGCAACGCGTCGGCGACGAGCTCCGACTGCCAGAGGCGATCGGCGTTCGTTGCACGGCCCGCGAGCGCGGAGGGGCTGGCCATGCGCTGGTGCCAGCCGACGATCCCCTGCTTGCGGTCGAGCGACGCGTTCAGGCGGTGCACCGCGAACGGGCGGTAGTAGTCGCGGGTGAGATCGTCGTCGCGGGTCCAGAGCACGCGGATGGCGCGACTCTGGATATCCTTCGGCTTGTTGGCCATGGCGATGGCCACCGCCTCCGCGATGTAATCCTGCTCGAGCCGGCGGCCGAATCCACCACCACCACGCGGCACGCGGATATCGATCTTGTCCGGGCCGAAGCCGGTCATGCGCTGCACGACGGTGTAAGCCTGGCGCGGCGACTGCGAGGCGGCGACAAGCGTGATGCGTGTGTCCGGATCCAGGCGGATAAGGCAGTTCGGCGTCTCCGCGGTGGCATGCGCCACCCACGGCTGCACGTAGGTCGCTTCGAGCGCACGCGCCGCCTTCTTGCGTGCGGCCGCCACGTCGCCATCCTCACGGACCGTCGTAGGCGTGGCCGTGTCGTTGTCGAACAGCTCGAGCGCCTTTTTCTCGAGGTCGCCGCTGCCGGGCTCGGTCGTATCGCCCGGCTTCCACATGGCCTTCAGCGCCTCGCGCCCCTTGAGTGCCGACCATGTGTCCGTGGCGATCACCGCCAGGGCGCGCGCCTGCGCGGCCATGCCGGCCACCTGACCCTGTTCCGGGGTGATATCGACGACGGCGAATACACCAGGCACCTTGCCTGCCGCGTCGCGATCCGCGGTGTCGAGCGTGCCACCCGGGTAGGGGCAGCGTGCGAGCACGGCGACCACCGGGTCGCCGATGTTTTCGTCGGCGGCATAGCGCAGCGTGCCGGTCACGACCGCGCGGGCGTCGATGTCGCCGGCGGGCTGGCCGATGAGCTTGTAGCGCTCGGCCGCCTTCAACGGCGGCGGGCTGGACGGGGCATCGATGCTTGCAGCGGCGCTGGCCAGGTCGCCATAGGCGATGCGGCGGCCGTCGGCGGCGATGGCCATGCCGGATTCGCCGCGGAGCTGTTCCGCCGGCACGCCGAGGCGGCGCGCGGCGGCCTGCAGCAGCAGCCAGCGCGCCAGCGCACCGGCCTGGCGCAGGTCGGCCCATGCGGCAGGGATGCTGGTGGCATCGCCGCTGCGCTGGCGGCCGTAGATGAACTTCGGTTCCCCGTTGCCCGGCTCGACACCCAGGCCCAGGTACTCGACGACGACCTTGTCCCAATCGGCATCGAGCTCTTCGGCGATGATGCGGGCCAGTGAGGTCCCGGTGCCTTCGCCGTTATCCGGATCGCGCACGCCGATGAAAATGCGGCCATCCTGCGCCACGCGCACGTATGGCCCGACCTGAGACCACGCATCGCCCAGCAGGCTGAGCGGCGCGGGGCGATCAGCGGCCTGCACGGTGCCGATGCCGACGACGAGGGCGCCCGCGGTGCCAGCGGCGTATTTCAGGAACCGGCGGCGCGAAAGGCGGATCTCGCCACTCATGCCTTGGCATCCTTAAGAGTGACGGCGGCGCGCTTGATCGCCTTGCGGATGCGACCGTAGCTGCCGCACCGGCAGAGGTTGCCGATCTTGTCGATGTCCGCGTCGGAGGGATTCTTCTGGCGGTTGAGCAGGTCCACGGCCGCCATGATCTGGCCGGGCTGGCAGAAGCCGCACATGATCGCGTCCTCGTCGATCCAGGCCTGCTGCACGGGGTGCAGGGAGCCGTCCTTGCCGGAAAGCCCTTCCACCGTCGTCACGCGCTTGCCCGCCATGCCTTCCATCTTCGTCTGGCAGCTGGCCACGGCCTTGCCATCGACGATGACGGTGCAGAAACCGCAGTTGCCCTGGTCGCAGCCGTACTTGGCGCCGGTGAGGCGCAGCACATCGCGCAGGTACCACAGCAGCGGCATGCCCTTGTCACCGGTGTGGCGGTAGCGCTCGTCGTTGACGATCAGGTCGATGCCTTCGCGTACGGGCTTGGGCTGCACCTCGGCGGCGCCCTGGGTGGGGACGGGTACGGGAGACGTCGGACCTTGCTGTGCCATCTGCTTTCCTCAGCTGAACCGGGCCATTGTGGCATCCGGGCCCTCGTTCAGCGAGCGACTTTACTGAACAGGCGCCGCCACACGGCGTATACGGGGAGCCCGGCAAGCACGACGGCGCAGACCACGGCGGCGCTGAGCGGCTTGGACCACGCATAGGCCACGACCACCGCGATGACGGTGGCGAGGAAGACCAGCGGCAGCAGCGGGTAGGCCGGCGTGACGAAGCTGGGACGCTCCTTCACGTGCCGGCGGTACCAGAACAGCGTGGCAATGGTGACGGCGTAGGCCGCCCAATCCCCGAAGGTGGCGAAATCCAGCAGCTGCCCGTAGTTGGCGGCGAACACAAGGAAGATGGCCCAGAGCGAAAGCGCCACAAGGGCGACGTTGGGCGTGCGGTGCACCGGGTGCAGGCGGGCGACGCTCGCGAAGAACAGGCCATCCTCGCCCATCACCTGGAGCACGCGGGCACCCGCGACGAGCGTGATGTTGCAGAAGCCGAGGGTCGAAATGGCGATGCCGATGGCGATGATCTTCGCCCCGGCGCTGCCGAACACGCGGCTCATGACATCGGCCGCGGGGGCATTGCTGGCGGCCAGGCCGGCGTGGCCGAGGACGGCAAGATAGGCATAGTTGGTCAGCACGTATGCCGCGATCACGACCAGCATGCCCAGCACCAGCGCACGCGGCAGCGTCCGCTGCGGGTCGCGGACCTCGCCGGCGAGATTGTTGAGGTAGCTGAAGCCGGAGAAGGCGAACAGGACCGGCAGGAGCGCGCCGGCGATATTGCCGTCGGCCACGGGCGCCGCGCTGCCGGCCAGTGCCTGCGTGGTGCCCGCGCCCGCGAAGGCGAGGCCGGTGACGACCAGCACGGCGATCGCCACCAGCTTCAGGATGGCGAAGACGTTCTGGATGCGTGCGCCGAGCTTGATGCCGAAGAGGTTGATGCCGGTCACGAAAACCAGCGCGCCGACAGCGAGCGGTTTGACCAGGTGTTCAGGCAGGCCGAACACCGAGGTGGCGTAGGTGCCGAAGATCGTGGCCACGGCGGCGGCGCTGCCGCTGTAGATCACCAGCAGCATGGTCCAGCCGAACAGGAACCCTGCGACCCGGCCGAAGGCTTCGCGCAGGTACACGTAGCTGCCGCCCGCCTGGGGCCGGCGCGCGCCGAGCTCCGAGTAGCAGAGGCAACCCACCAGCGTGAGCAGGCCGGCGGCGACCCAGAGCGCCAAGAGCTCCCAGCCCGAGGAGGTGCGCTGCGCCGCGATGCCCGGGTTGAGGAAGATGCCGCCGCCAATGATCCCGCCCACGACGATGAGCGCGGCGTCCATGAGGTTGATGCGGCGGGCGTAACCGGGGTTTTCCATGGGAGCGTGAGATCGGGATGGGCCCGCAGGATCGCACATCCCGGCGGGAGCGAGCTTGCGGGCAAGGCATTCGCCGGCTCGTTGCCTTTTTGACGTTGCGGCGCAACACTCCGGGGATTCATTTCCCCACCACCGCAAAAGAGAACCGTGAGCGAAAACGCAAACGCGCCGTTGCCTGTCAACGCGCCCTGGATCGTCATGAAGTTCGGCGGCACCTCGGTAGCCACCGCCGCACGCTGGCGCAATATCCTCGAGCTGGCCGCCAGCCGCCGCGCCGAAGGCGCCCGCGTGCTGATCGTGGTCTCGGCCCTGTCCGGTATCACGGATGGCCTGAAACAGCTTTGCACGCACACGGAACCCAAACGCCGCTCGGATGCGGCCTCCGCACTGGCCGATCGCCACCATGCCCTGCTGGGCGAGATGTCGCTGGCACTCCCGGAAACCCTGGGTGCGCGCCTGGCCGACCTGGCGGGCCTGGCCGAGGGCGGGTCTGCCGAACTGGGCGAACTGGCCTGGCAGGCCGCCGTGCAGGCGCATGGCGAGCTGATGTCCAGTGCGCTCGGCGCCGCGTTCCTCAGCGCCAATGGCCTGCCCACCGAATGGGTGGACGCCCGTGAATGCCTGAACGCCGTGGCGTTGCCGAACCAGAACGAGCGCACCCGCGTGCTCTCGGCCATGGTCGAGCCGCGCCCGGATCCGGCGCTGGCGGCGGCGCTTGCCGCGCGTGGCGAGGTGTTCATCACGCAGGGCTTCATCGCTCGCGATGAGGGCGGCCGCACCGTGCTGCTGGGTCGTGGCGGTTCGGATACCTCGGCCGCCTACTTCGGCGCGTTGCTGGCCGCCGCGCGGGTGGAAATCTGGACCGACGTCGCCGGCATGTTCACCGCCAACCCGCGCCAGGTCGCCGGTGCGCGCCTGCTCCAGCGGCTGGATTACGAAGAAGCACAGGAAATCGCCTCCACGGGTGCGAAGGTCCTGCATCCGCGGTGCCTCTCGCCGTTGCGCGAACCGCGCGTGCCGTTGCTCGTGAAGGACACCAACCGGCCCGAGCTGGAAGGCACGGTGATCGGCCCCGAAGTCCGCGAGCACGCACCGAGCATCAAGGCGATCAGCGCGCGCAAGGGCATCACGCTCGTATCGATGGAATCCGTCGGCATGTGGCAGCAGGTCGGCTTCCTCGCCGATGTGTTCGATGCGTTCAAGCGCCACGGCCTCTCGGTGGACCTGATCGGTTCGGCGGAGACGAACGTGACGGTGTCGCTGGATCCCACGGAGAACCTGCTCGATTCCGACGCGATCGCCGCGCTCGCCGCCGACCTGGCCCGTGTCTGCCGGGTCAAGGTCATCGCGCCCTGCGCCGCCATCACCCTGGTCGGCCGCGGCATGCGCTCCATGCTGCACAAGCTGTCAGCCGTGCTGGCGGAGTTCGGCCAGCTGCGCGTGCACCTCATCTCGCAGTCGTCGAACAACCTCAACCTCACGTTCGTGGTGGATGAGGACGTCGTCGACGAGATGCTGCCGCGCCTGCACGAGCTGCTGATCGGCGCAGGTGCCCTGCGCACCGACGACAGCATGGTCTTCGGGCCTGCGTGGCAGGCCCTGTATGGCAGTGGCGAAACCCCGCTGCCTGCCGCGGCGTGGTGGCAGGCCGAACGCCCGCGTCTGCTCCAGCTCGCACAGGAGCGCACGCCTCGTTACGCCTACCACCTGCCTACGGTGCGGGCGCAGGCGCGCAAGGTGAAGTCGCTGCGCGCGGTCGATCGCGCGCATTACGCGGTCAAGGCCAACACCCACCCCGGCATCCTCAAGGTGCTGGCGGAGGAAGGCTTCGCGTTCGAGTGCGTATCGCCGGGCGAACTGGAGGCGGTGTCGGCCGCGGTGCCGGACGATACGCCGCTCCTGTTCACGCCCAACTTCGCCGCGCGCCGCGATTTCGAGGCGGCCCTGAAAACCCGCGCCACCATCACGATCGATGCGCTGCACCCGATCGAACACTGGGGCGACCTGTTCCGTGGCCGCGAGATCGTGCTGCGCGTCGACCTGGGGCGGGGCCTTGGCCACCACCAGAAGGTCAAGACGGGCGGCACCGGCAGCAAGTTCGGCGTACCGATCGAACAGGTCGACCGCTTCCTCCGCCTGGCGGACGACGCGGGCGCCCGGGTGATCGGCCTGCACGCGCACCTGGGCTCCGGCATCCTCGATGCCGCGCACTGGGGTGAGGTGTATTCGCAGCTAGCCGCGCTGGCCGAGCGCATCGGCACGATCAGCGTGCTCAACATCGGCGGTGGGCTCGGCGTGCCGTCGCACCCCGGCGAAACCGCGCTGGACATCGTCGCGCTCGACCGGGTGCTGATGGCGGTTCGCCAGGCCTATCCGCAGTTCCAGGTATGGATGGAGCCGGGCCGTTTCCTCGTTGCCGACGCCGGTGTGTTGCTCGCCAGGGTGACCCAGGAGAAGGAGAAGGGCAGCAATATCCGCTACCTCGGCCTGGATACCGGCATGAACAGCCTGATCCGCCCGGCGCTGTACGACGCGTGGCACGAGATCGCGAACCTCTCCCGCTTCGGCGAGCCGGCCACGACCATGTACCAGGTGGTGGGGCCGATCTGCGAGTCAGGCGATATCCTTGGTTCCGACCGGCGCTTGCCAGAATCATTCGAGGACGACGTGATACTTGTTGCACAGGGAGGCGCCTACGGCGCCGTGATGGCGTCGCGTTACAACCTGCGCGACGTAGCCGATGAGGTGCTTCTGCCGTGACGACCACGCTCGCCGATCCGCGCGAAAGCCAGCGTTTTCGCTTTGTCAGCCATCGCTATGCCGATGGCGTGGCCGAGCTGGCGTACGCGTTCGACGATGGCCCTGAACTGGTGGAGCGGATCACGTTCCCGGGTGCCCCCGCCATCCCGGCGGGGCGCGAGGCGGCCTTCGCGGCCGCCCTGCGCCTGCTGCACCTGGTGGCCGGCGTCAGCTACTACAAGGCCGGCATCCCACCCTCCCTCGTGGTGGAAGGCGAGCCGCTGGACGAGGAGGGCGCGGCGATGTTCGACGCGCTCTACCTCCACGGGCTGGCCGAGTTCGCCTACCGCAACCGCCTGGACCTGCGCAGCCGCATCCGTTTCCCGCATAACGGCGTGAAGACCGGCAGCGCACCGGCCATCGGCCTGCCGAAGCGGTCGCTGCTGCCGATCGGTGGCGGCAAGGATTCCGTGGTCGCCGTGGAAGCGGTGAAGTCCATCGGTGCCGATGCCACCGCTACATGGGTCGGCAATTCGCCGCTCATCGCCGAGTGCGCCGCGCGCACGGGGCTGTCCACGCTGAACATCTCGCGTGAGCTGGCGCCCGGCCTGTTCGAACTGAACCGGATGGGTGCGTGGAACGGCCACATCCCGGTCACGGCTATCAACTCCGCGATCCTCGTCGTGGCGGCGGTGCTGTATGGCTACGATTCCATCGTCTTCGCCAACGAGCGCTCCGCCTCCGTGGCCACGCTGGAATACGAAGGCCAGGAAGTGAACCACCAGTGGAGCAAGGGCTTCGGCTTCGAGAAGACCTTCCACGACTACGTGCATTCGCACGTCGCCGCCGACCTCGATTACTGCTCGCTGCTGCGCCCCTGGTCGGAGCTTGCGGTGACCAGCGCGTTCGCGCGCCTGGGGGGCGAGTATTTCAACGTGTTCTCGAGCTGCAACCGCAACTTCCGCATCCTCGGGCCCAAGCCCGCGGATCGCTGGTGTGGGCAGTGCCCGAAGTGCCACTTCGTGTTCCTGGCCCTGGCGCCGTTCATGCCCAAGCCGCGCCTGCTGCAGATCTTCGGCCGCAACCTGCTCGACGATATCGACCTGGCGGAGGCGTTCGATGCGCTGCTCGAATACCGCGACCACAAGCCGTTCGAATGCGTCGGTGAAGGTGCCGAGGCGCGCGCCGCGTTGTATGCGCTCTCGAACCGGCCGGAGTGGCAGGAAGATGCGCTGGTGGCGCGCTTCCGCAGCGAGATCCTCCCGCAGCTGGACGTCTCCGAGCTCGCCCTGGAGCCGTGGCTGAAACCCGGCGCCTCCCACCTGGTGCCTTCGCGCCTGCTTGGAGCGCTGGATGCGCTGGGCTGACCTCACTGGCAAGCGCGTCGCGGTCTGGGGCTTTGGCCGCGAAGGCCGCGCCGCGCTCGATGCGCTGGCGCGACGCCTTCCCGGGCAGGCCGTGGATGTCTACGTCGGCACCGACGAAGCGGACGCGGCGCGCGCGGCCTATCCGCACGCGCGGGTGATCGCCGCCGCGCCCGATGGCGAGGCGCTGTCGGGCTACGACATCGTGATCAAGTCGCCGGGTATCTCGGCGTACAAGCCCGAATTGCTCGAAGCGCAGGCACGTGGCACGCGCTTCACTTCCGGCACCGCGTTGTGGTTCGCGGGCCATGCTGGCGCGCGCAGCGTCGCGGTGACCGGCACCAAGGGCAAGAGCACGACCTCCGCCCTGCTTGCGCACCTGGCGCGTTCGCTGGGCGTGCGCACGGCGCTGGTCGGCAACATCGGCATGCCGTTGCTCGAGCTGGACGAAGGCGAGGCCGACCTGTGGGTCATCGAACTGTCGAGCTTCCAGACGGGTGAAGCGCTGGGCGTGGATCTCGGCGTGGTCACCAGCCTGTACGAAGAGCACCTCGACTGGCACGGCTCCCGCGAGCGCTATGTCGATGACAAGCTGAAACTGATCGCCGCGTCCTCGCGCGTGCTCGTCAATGCCATGCAGCCCGTGCTCCTCGCACGCGCCGCGGAGCATCCCGGGTTGAACACGTTTGGCGACGAGGCCGGGTGGCACGTTGCCGATGGCTGGATTCGTTCCGGTGCCGAGGACGTGATCCGCGCGGATCGCGTCGCGGCCCCGGGCCTGCACAACGCGCTCAATGCGTGTGCCGCGCTGGCCGCGCTGGAGCTCATGGGACTCGACGCGCGCGCCGCGGCGCCCGCGCTCGCGACCTTCGTGCCGCTACCGCATCGCCTGCAGCCGCTCGGTGAGCGCGATGGATTGCGCTGGATCAACGATTCGATCAGCACCACGCCGCTGGCGAGCCTCGCCGCGCTGGAAAGCGTCCACGACGAGCACGTCGCGCTCATCGTCGGCGGGCATGATCGCGGTCTCGACTGGACGGTGTTCGTCGATGCGATGCGCGGGCATGCGCCGGACGCGATTATCTGCCAGGGGAAGAATGGCCCGCGCATCGCGGATGCGCTGGAGGCGGCGGGCGTAGCGAACGTGTATCGGGCCAGCGACCTCGCCGCGGCGGTGGGTGCGGCGCGCAATGCACTGCAAGGCCGCGGCACCGTCGTGCTGTCGCCGGGCGCACCGAGCTTCGATCAGTTCAAGGACTACGCCGACCGCGGCAGGCGGTTTGCGGAGATGGCGGGTTTCGAAGCGGGTGCGGCCAGCATCCAGGGCCTGGGCATCCTGTAATCGCGCGCAAGCGCGCTCCCACAAGGGCACCGCCCCTGTATTAGTCGCGCGCAAGCGCGCTCCCACAGGGGCATCGGCGCTGTGGGAGCGCGCTTGCGCGCGATAGCCTACGAAGCGGCGACGCCGTACGCCTAATCGTGCGTAGCGTTCAACAACGTCCCGACCACCGCCGCGAGCGCCGCGTACAACTCCTTCGGCACGTCATCACGCAAGCGCACCGCGGCCAGCAGCGTGGCCACCTGCGGATCGAGATGCGGTGCCAGGCCCAGGGACTGGGCACGCTCGAGC
The DNA here is from genome assembly GCF_055584245.1 of Luteibacter sp. NPDC104163. NCBI lineage: Bacteria > Pseudomonadati > Pseudomonadota > Gammaproteobacteria > Lysobacterales > Rhodanobacteraceae > Luteibacter > Luteibacter sp. NPDC104163. The sequence goes on along the minus strand of NZ_JBVJMK010000001.1, from coordinate 463,941 downwards.
AGCGCTTTCACGCCATCGGCGTCAATGCGCTGGGTGTTGCCCTGACTGGTAGGCGAGGCCATCCGCAGCGTGACGCTGCGGCGCGGGGAAGGGAGCTGCTGGGTCATGCGCGTGCTTCGAGGAGGACGGCGCTATAGGCGCTCGTCGGCACGGGCAGGCCGTGCATGCAGGCAAAGTGATCGAGCTGCAGGTTGCTCTTCTCGAGCACGCGGCGCAGCGTGGTGAATTCATTCTCGAGGCGCGCGACCGTCTCCGGGTACTGCGCCCAGAGGCGCACGGCGACGCGCGACCCGCGCAACTGCACCTCGCCCTGCACGGCGCCCAGCGTCGGCGGGTCGATCGCAAAGCCCACGGTCCACATGCCATCGGGTTCCGCGGCGGAAGGCTTGCCTTCCTCGATGCGCAGCTGGAGCACGTCGTAACCACGCACGCCCGTCAGCGGGATCTCGACCATCCACAGGCCTGCCTGCGGCTGCGATTCGAGCTGGCCGATCTCCACGCGCGACAGCGCGGCGCGCACATCGGTGCGCAGGTGCGCGACGAGCCCATCCGCGGTGTCTTCATCCGCCAGCAGCTCCTGTGCGCGCGGCTGCGCGACCAGGGCGCGCTGCGCGAGCGGCGGCGGGGTGTCGGTGAACGGCCGCGAGGGCGCCTGGATCATCGCCTGGCGCGTCTGCGGGATGTCGTTCAGGGCACGGCGCAGGTTCAGCAACGCCGCCTTGAAATCGTCGGTCGCCGGCGCGTCGTGCTGCGCCTCGGCCAGGTGGGCTTCGAGGAAGGCACCGCTCTTCGCGATCGCCTGCTTCATGCCGTCGGGCGTGCCCAGGTCCGCTGGCTTGCTGATCGAGGACTCGAGCGTCGCCAGGGCGGTCCGCAGCGGTTCCGGCAGCACGCGGGCGACCGGCCGCCGGGCGAGGGCGGAGAGCACGCTCAGGAGCTGTGAGTAACCGTTCTGCATGGGCAGCCGTTCGCGCAGGCCCTGCATGGCCACGCGCTCATCGGTGTTGCCGACGACCACCTCCAGCTGCGGCTGGGCGCCCTGGGTCATCACGCGCACCTGGAATTGCTGGGGCAGGGACGTACCCGCCGCATCCGCCTCCACGGCCATGCCGCCGATATCCAGGAGGACCTTGCCCACGTCGACCTGGGCCAGCAGGCGGGCAGACAGCAGCGTACCCACCGCCCAGGTCTGGGTGGTGGCTGCCGTGGTACCCGCGGCCGCGCCGGCCCAAAGCTGGGCGGCGAGGCTGGTCGGCTGGATGATCAAGGGCAGGTCCTCCGGGGGCCTGGGCGGCATCCGTCGTGGACGCGCTCCTGTGTGTCGTAAGAATCGGCTGATTCCCCGGAACCTTTAGGTGACGGGCGGCCTGGCCAGACGGGGTAGAATGGGCGGATGAGCAACCTCCCTTTCGAACTCCTCGCCACCGATGGCGCGGCGCGGCGCGGCCGCCTGCGCTTCGGCCGCGGCACCGTGGAAACCCCCGCGTTCATGCCCGTGGGTACCTATGGCTCGGTCAAGGCCATGACGCCGCGCGACGTGCGCGACACCGGCGCCGAGATCATCCTTGGCAACACGTTCCACCTGTTCCTCCGGCCCGGCCTCGACATCGTTGGCGCCTTCGGCGGCCTGCACAAGTTCATCGGCTGGGATCGGCCGATCCTCACCGATTCCGGCGGCTTCCAGGTCTTTTCGCTGGCGCATAAGCGCAAGATCACCGAAGAAGGCGTCACGTTCGCCTCCCCGGTCGATGGCTCGAAGGTCTTCCTTTCGCCCGAAGTGTCCATGCAGATCCAGACGGTGCTGGATTCCGACGTGGCCATGATCTTCGACGAGTGCACCCCGTACCCGGCGACGGAGAAGGTGGCCTCGGACTCGATGGAGCTCAGCCTGCGCTGGGCCGAGCGGTCGCGCCGTGCCTTCAACGACCTGAAGAACCCGAACAACCTGTTCGGCATCGTCCAGGGCAGCACCTACGAGAACCTGCGCCGCCGCTCGGTCGAGCAGCTGGTGGATATCGGCTTTGATGGCTACGCCGTGGGTGGCCTGGCGGTGGGCGAGCCCGAGGCGGAGCGCAACCACACGCTGGACTTCACCCTGCCGCTGTTGCCGAAGGAGCGCCCGCGCTACCTGATGGGCGTCGGCCGGCCGGAGGACATCGTCGAGGCCGTGCGCCGCGGCATCGACATGTTCGACTGCGTGATGCCGACCCGCAACGCGCGGAACGGCTTCCTGTTCACGGATGCCGGCACGTTGCGCATCCGTAACGCGAAGTTCGCGACCGATACGCGCGTGATCGAGGAGGGTTGCGACTGTTACGCCTGCGCCAACGGGTTTAGCCGCGCCTACCTCCGCCACCTGGATCGCTGCAACGAGATCCTCGGCAGCCAGCTGGCGACCATGCATAACCTCCGCCACTACCAGCGCCTCATGGCCGGGCTGCGTGGAGCGATCGAATCCGGGACCCTCGACGATTTCGTGATGGCGTTCTACGCAGCGCGCCGCAAGGGCGAGGTCGACGGGGTATAAGGCCTTGCGGGGCGCCCGGGGCGCCCCCAAAGCCTTGGACTGGCGCGGTACACGGCCGCCGGGGGGCGTGGCATAATCCACGATCTTTTTACGTGAGCGGTCGCTTTTTGCTTGGCCGTTCCATGACTTGCGAGAAATCTGATGAGCCTTCTGACCCACGCCGCCATCGCCCAGGCCACGGGCGCCGCCGCCCCGCAGGGCGCATTTGGTGTGTCGCAGCTTCTGATCATGGCGCTGCTGTTCGGTGTCTTCTACTTCATGATGATCCGCCCGCAGATGAAGCGTCAGAAGGAGCATCGCGCCCTCCTGTCCGCCCTGGCCAAGGGCGATGAGGTGGTGATGAACGGCGGTCTGGCCGGTCGCATCGAGGAAGTGGGCGATTCGTTCGTCAAGGTCGAGATCGCGCCGGGCGTGGTCGTCCAGATGCAGAAGGGTGCCGTCACCCAGGTGCTGCCGAAGGGCAGCCTCAAGAAGAACTGAGTTTTCTCTCAGACGCGTCAGCCGCGGCCGCCGGGCGGCCGCTCCCACGGAATGTAAGGCATGAGTGATTTTCCACGCTGGAAGTACGCGCTGGTTGTGATCGTGTTGCTGGTCGGCATCGTCTACGCGTTGCCGAATGTCTTCCCGCCCCAGCCGGCGGTGCAGATCTCCGGTAACCGCGGCGCGGCGGTTGACGCGACATTGAAGAGCAAGGTCGATGCGTTGCTGGCCACCGCCAAGGTGCCGGCCCTGGCGGTCGACGTGAACGAAAAGGACGGCCGCCTCCTGGCGCGCTTCGGCAATGTCGACCAGCAGGCCAAGGCGTCCGATGCGCTGCGCACGGGCCTCGGCGACAACTACACGGTGGCGCTGAACCTTGCCTCCACCGTGCCGTCGTGGCTGCGCTCCATCCATGCGAACTCGATGCCCCTGGGCCTCGACTTGCAGGGTGGCGTGCACTTCCTGATGGAAGTGGACCAGAACAGCGTCATCGACACCCAGGAAAACCGCTACACGGATGACATCCGCGCGCTGCTGCACGACAAGGGCGTGCAGTACGACTCGGTCAACCGCAACGCACGCGGCCAGGGCATCACCGCGGTGCTGCGCACCGATGCGGACCGCCAGAAGGCGGCCACGCTCATTGGCAGCGACTATCCGGACCTGGCGGTCACCGATGGCGCCTCGGGCGATAACCGCTACGTGCTCACGGCGGTCGTCAAGCCGGCCAAGCTGCGCGACCTTGCGCAGGGCACGATCACCCAGAACGTCACCACGCTGCGCCAGCGCGTCAACCAGCTCGGCGTGTCCGAGCCGCTGATCCAGCAGCAGGGCGCCAACCAGATCATCGTGGAACTGGCGGGCGTGCAGGATACCGCCGAGGCCAAGAAGCTCATCGGCGCCACCGCGACGCTGCAGTACCGCGCCGGCCTGTACGACTCGGCACGCGCGATGGAAGCCGCCCGCACGGGCAGCATCCCGCCGGACGCCAAGCTGTACTTCGACCGCGACCACCGCATTCCGTACCTGCTCAGCAAGAAGATCATCGCCAGCGGCGATGAGCTGGTCACCGCGAGCTCCGGCCGCGATCCGCAGAACGGCACGCCGAACGTCAGCGTCACGCTGAACTCGGCGGGCGCGCGCAAGATGCAGGAGTTCACCAACGACAACGTCGGCAAGCCGATGGCGGTGCTCTACGTCACGCGTACGCTCGAGACCAAGATGGTCGACGGCAAGGAAGTGAAGACGCCGAAGATCACGGAAGAGGTGATCAACCAGGCCAACATCAGCGGCCCGTTCGGCAAGCAGTTCCAGACCAATGGCCTGCCTTCCGACTCGGAAGCCGCCGAGCTGGCGCTGCTGCTGCGCGGTGGTTCGCTGGCTGCGCCGGTCGATATCGTCGGTGAAAGCGTGATCGGCCCCAGCCTGGGCGCCGACAACATCGACATGGGCTTCAAGGCGGTGATGCTCGGCCTCGGCCTCGTGCTGCTCGCCGCGGCCATCTACTACAAGCTCTTCGGCCTGGTCGCCGACGTCGCGCTGTTCTTCAACCTGGTGCTGCTGGTCGCCGTCATGTCGGCCATCGGCGTGACGCTCACCATGCCGGGTATCGCCGGTATCGTGCTGACGCTCGGCATGGCGATCGACGCCAACGTGCTCATCTGCGAACGCATCCGCGAGGAACTGCGCAACGGCTCGTCGCCGCTCGCCTCGATCCGCACGGGTTACGACAAGGCGTGGGCCACGATTCTCGATGCGAACGTGACCCACCTGCTGGCCGCGCTCGGCCTGATGACCATGGGCTCGGGTCCGATCAAGGGCTTCGGCGTCACGCTGTTCATCGGTATCCTCACCTCGATGTTCACCTCGGTGACCGTCACTCATGCCATCACGGCGCTGATCCACGGCGGCCGCAAGCTCAAGACCCTGTCGGTCTGAGGGGACATACGCCATGGAAATCTTCAACCACAACGCCAATTTCAACTTCCTCGGCCTGCGCCGCTTCAGCATCGGCCTGGCGATCTTCCTCATGGTCGCCTCGATCGTGCTCATCGTCGGCAAGGGCTTCAATTACGGCCAGGACTTCGTCGGCGGCGTCGCCGTCAACGTGGCCTACCAGAGCCCGGTCGACACGAACGACGTGCGCCAGGCGCTGACCAAGGCTGGCCTCGAGAATCCGCTGGTGCAGGCCGTGGGCGGCACCCGTGAAGTCGCGGTGCGCCTGCAGCCGAAGGACGACCACGGTTCCTCGGGCCTCACCGGCGACGAAGCCGCGACCAAGGTGTCCAACGACATCATGGCGGCCCTGAAGTCGGTCCGTCCGGATGCCACGATGAAGCAGAAGTCCTTCGTCGGCCCGCAGGTCGGCGCGGAACTGCGCACCGACGGTATCTACGCGGTGATCTTCGTCATCGTCGGCATCATGGGTTACCTGTGGATCCGCTTCGAAAAGCGCTTCGCCATCGCGGCGCTCGCGACCGAGGTGCACGACGTGCTGGTCACCCTGGGCATCTTTGCGCTGACCCAGCGTGAGTTCGACCTGACGGTGCTTGCGTCGGTCCTGGCGGTGGTCGGTTACTCGATCAACGACAAGGTGGTGGTGTTCGACCGCGTCCGCGAGCTGTTCCGCTCCAGCCGCAACGCCACGCCGGAAGAGGTGCTGAACCGTTCGATCAACAGCACGCTGTCGCGAACCATCATCACCTCGCTGTTCACCGGCATCACCATGGCGGCGCTGTTCTTCTTCGGCGGCCCGGTCCTCCATGGCTTCGCCATCACCATGCTCATCGGCATCCTGGTGGGTACGCTGTCCTCGATCTTCGTGGCCAGCCCCATCCTCCTGTGGCTGGGCGTGTCCAAGCAGGACCTGATGCCGCGTGCCAAGGAAGACCCGGAACTGGAGCGCCGCCCGTAAGCGTCGCGGTACCCCGGAATGGAAAAACCCGCCGGAAGGCGGGTTTTTCTTTGCGCATGTACGTCCCGGCCTTGGGATCAGAACTCTTTGCTGTCCTCGTTGGCGCCTTCCGCATCGTTCGCAAGCGTGACGACGACGTACGCGGAGCCCACGAGCGAACAGCAGAGCCAGGCGTAGACCATCTGGATCGCGGTTTTGGGAATGGCGGCCGCGACGCGCGGTGCCAGAGCCAGGCCGACGATGCCAGCCACCGCAAGTACGGTGGCTACGGTCCACGCAAGGCCGCGCGACGGCGCCGTGGTGGTGATGACGTTCATGATGATGCTGCCCTTTCCCCTGTTTCACGACCTTCGTGAATGCTTTGTGAGGTCGCTTGGTGTAGGAAATACCCTACAAAAATAAGACAGGCAAGTGCCGGAATGCTGAACGGCTTCCTTGACAGGGTAAGGACTTGCATGCAAGAACGCCCCCAAACCCCGGCGTACACTCAGATTTACGGTTGCGGCATGCGCCGTCACACCGTTTCACCGCGCATAAATGCGCCCTCCAAAACGCCGCTACGGCTGGCCCTACCGACCTATCCAGACATGGCAGAACGCGAGTTCATCAACTTCACCCTCCGCAGCGCCGCCACCCGTGAAGGGTCGCGCTACACCGCGCTGATTTCTTCACATCCTGCCGATGGCAGCTACCCCAGCTACTTCGCCGTGTACGAGAACCGCAGCTTCCGTGACGAGGCAAGTGCGGCCGCGGCTGCCGAAAAGGCCCTCGGCCTCGTCATCGGGGTGGAAGACGACGGCGCACCGGTATTCGCCGAGGGCGAAACCGGGTTCGACGACGACAAAGAGTCCGAAGCCGAAGCCGACTGACGGACTCGAAGCGCGCTGATATCAGGCCACCAGCGCCGCCTGGACCGCACCCAGCAGCGAGCGGCGGTCGTACGGCTTGGCGAGGAAGGGTGCGAGATCACCGAGCCGGTCTGCCGCGTGCAGGGCGTCGCCCGAGACCACGACGCAGCGCACCGGGTTGCCCGATTCCCGCAGGCGCCTGACCAGGTCGATGCCGTCCATCTGCCCGGGCATGTTCACATCCGTGAGGATGAGCCCCACTTCGGGGTGGCCGGCGAGGACCAGCAGGGCCTCTTCGGCGTTCATCGCGGTGAGCACCGGGTAGCCAGCGGACTCGAGCACGAAGCTGGTGATGTCGAGCACGTTGCGGTCATCCTCGACGATCAGGACCGGCGCGGCGGGTGGGGTCACGATTGGGTCCTTCATGGGCGCGACTCTCGCCCCTTCGCCGTGGTAGCGGCGTGACAGATTCGCCTTGACAGGAGGCGGCCGTGCGGCGCGTCATAAGGGTGTACAGCGCCATCCGACGGGCCAGGGGTAGCGGCGATGAGTGAAGGGGAGGGGCGGTACCGGCAGTTCGTCGAGTCATCCGCCGATTGCATGAAGGAACTCGACCGTGACGGCGTGATCCGCTTCGTCGCGGGGCTGGGTTGCATGTCGCTGGCTCCCGACGGGCCCGAGCGGCTCGTGGGCGTCCGCTGGCTCGACCTGTGGCCCGCCGAGGCGCGGGACATGGTGGCGCGGGTGCTGGATCGCGCCGCCGCTGGCGAGCGGGTCGATTTCGTGAGCCCCCGCCGCACCGCGCATGGCTCGTCCCGCTGGTGGGAGGTGATGGTGGCGCCGGTCGTGGCCGACGACACCCTGGATCACTTCATCGTCATCAGCCGGGACGTCACCGAGCGGATCGAGCTCCAGGCGGCCCTCGAGTCGATCAACGAACTGCTCCAGGAGCGCCTGAACGAGTCCGTGGCGCGCTCGGCGAGCGCGACCACCCAGTACGGCACCCTGATGGAGCGCTTCGAGCACGAGCACTACGCGCGGCGCGATGCCGAGATGCGGCTATCCAGCCTGAGCGAGCAGCTCGAGATGGCCGGGCGCGCCCGTGAGCTGGCCGAGGCCTCGGCCCACCAGGCGCAGAAGCAGCAGGCGGTGGGCCAGTTGGTCAGTGGCATCGCCCACGACTTCAACAACATGCTGCAGACCGTGATCGTGAGCCTCTCCGGGCTCCAGGACGAAGCCGACGACCTGACCGCCCACCAGCGGCGCATGCTCACCTATGCCGTCGAAGGTGCCAGGCATGCCACGGCACTGACCCGCCGCCTGCTGGCCTTCGCCCGCAACCAGCCCTCGCGGCCCGAGCCGATCGACCTGGGCGACCTGGTCGAGAGCTTCGCCGACTTCGCGCGCCACGGCATGGGCGGGCGGGTAGGCATCGAGGTGCTGCGCCAGCCGGGGGCGCTGCCCATCTGGGTGGACCGCCACGGCGTCGAACAGGCCCTGATGAACGTTTGCCTCAACGCCCGCGATGCCATGGGCAACATGGGCACCATCGTGTTGCAGGTGGGCGACCGGCTCCTCGAGGACGCCATGGCGGACAGCCTGCGTGAGCGCCTGCCCGCGCGCCAGGTATTCGTGTGCGTCGCCGATACCGGCGGTGGCATGTCGGATGAAGTCAGGGAGCGGCTGTTCGAGCCGTACTTCACGACCAAGCAGGGCGGATCCGGCCTTGGCCTGGCCCAGGTCTACGGCACCGTGGCGCAGGCCGGCGGTGGCGTGGAGATCGAAAGCGACGCCGGTATCGGTACGCGTATTCGGCTCGTTTTTCCGCGCTATGCGGGAGCGCTTACCGGCGCTGCGTGATTCGTGTAGAAAGCGTGACGGGATCCCTCAACTTCGCGCCCCAGCGGCCGATAAGCCATCCGACTGGGAGGAAGTAGAAGTCATGCTCGTCATTATTGGTGCCATCGTCGTCCTGGTCTCGGTGCTGGGTGGTTACGTGCTTTCGCACGGCTCCATCGCTGCACTGTGGCAGCCCTATGAATTGCTGATCATCTTTGGCGGCGCCATCGGTGCGTTCGTCAGCGCGAACTCCATGGAGCTCGTGAAGAACGCCGCGCGCGACGCCATGGGCCTGCTCAAGGGCCCGAAGTACAAGAAACAGGATTACGTGGACCTGCTGTCGCTCCTGTACGACATCTTCGTGAAGATGCGTAAGGACGGCCAGTTGGCCATGGAAGAACACATCGAGAACCCGGAGAACAGCTCGCTGTTCACGGCCTACCCGCGCCTGGTCGCGGAGCACCACCTCGTCGATTTCATCACCGACTGCCTGCGCCTCATCGTGGGCGGCAGCATGGATCCGCACGAGCTCGAATCGCTGCTCGACGTGGAGCTGGAAACGCACCACCACGAGGCTACGGCACCCGCCATGGCGGTGCAGAAGATGGCCGACGCGCTCCCGGGCTTCGGCATCGTGGCCGCGGTGCTCGGCATCGTGATCACCATGAAATCCATCGACGGCGATGCCGCGGTGATCGGTGAGCACATCGCGGGCGCGCTGGTCGGTACCTTCCTGGGCATCCTGCTCTCGTACGGCTTCATCGGCCCGCTCGCCGCGGCGATGGAAGCGCGCGCCCATGCCGACGGCAAGGCGTTCGAGTGCGTGAAGGTCGCCCTGCTGGCCAACCTGCGCGGTTACAACCCGATGGTGGCCGTGGAATTCGCGCGCAAGTCGCTCACCTCGTCCAGCCGCCCGACCTTCCAGGACCTGGAAGGCCACCTGAAGGCCGCCCGGTAAGCCGCGATGACCGAGCTCAAGCAAGTCATCATCGTCCGCCGGAAGAAGAAGGGTGGCCACGGCCACCACGGCGGCGCGTGGAAGGTGGCGTACGCCGACTTCGTCACGGCGATGATGGCGTTCTTCCTGGTCATGTGGCTCGTCGGCGCAGGCACCAAGCAGCAGCGCGCGGCCATCTCCGAATACTTCAAGAACCCGAGCCTGACCCAGGGGCAGTCGACCATGGCGCCCTCGGGCAAGATGGGTCCGGGCGGTGCCAGCACCAGCATGATCAAGCTGGGCGGCGCGATGGATCTGCCGAAGGGCCCGGGCGACCAGGAGAAGTTCGCCAAGCCGGCGACGTCGGCCGACGCGGAGAAGATCGCGAAGGAGCAGGAAAAGAAGCGGCTCGAGCAGCTGATGAAAGACCTGCAGCAGGCGATCGCGCAGAGCCAGGCGATGGCGCCGTACAAGGATCAGCTGCTGATCGACATCACCTCGGAAGGCCTGCGCATCCAGATCGTCGATAAGCAGAACCGCCCGATGTTCGATACGGGCAGCGGTGCGCTCAAGCCGTATACGGTGCAGATCCTCCACGAGCTCGCCGGCTTCATCAACCAGGTGCCGAACCAGATCAGCATCTCGGGCCATACCGACAGCGCGCCGTACATCCGCGCCGACAGCCAGTATGGCAACTGGGAGCTCTCGGCCGATCGAGCGAACGCGGCCCGCCGCACGCTGACCGATGGTGGCATGCAACCCGACAAGGTGGCGCGTGTCGTCGGCCTCGCGGCGTCCGTGCCGTTCGACAAGAACGATCCGGCGTCGGCGATCAATCGCCGTATCAGCATCGTCGTGATGACCCACGATGCCGCCAAGGCGGCGCTGTCCGAAGCGACGGCGATGGCGGGGCAGGCGAACTGAGCCGGCCGCGCTGACACCGTTTTGTCACCCGGAAATGGAATTCACTTGAAACCGTCACGATACCCCGGTAGTTTCAGAGACTCCCAGGGGGGAGAAACACGGTGGAAAATCACAGCAAGTTCAGGGTCGTTGCCCGCGCGGTAAAGCACCATGATGCAGCGGGTGAGCAGGTTTACCGGTCGAGCTTTCGCATCCTCGACCACATAGGCGAAGAGATCGACGCCGGTACCGGCACCATCGATTTCAGCGACGTCACCAGTGCATATAACGAGGCCTTCGCCCTGGGGCGCGAACGCCTCCGCGAAATCGCCTCCGAAACCATCCAGTAAAAGCATCGCGGTAGGAGCTCACCCTGTGAGCGACGCCTTTCGCGCTAACGCTGCAGGTTTTGCGGCTTCCTCGCGAACGGCGTCGCCCACAGGGTGGGCTCCTACGCGATAGCCAACGAAGCGACAAAGCCCTTGTGGGAGCGCGCTTGCGCGCGATACCCAACGAAGCGAAGAAGCCGTCGCTTACTTGACCTCAGCCCGCAGCTGCTCCAGCTGCGCCGGGTTCCCCACGTTCCGCCAGAACCCGTCGTAACGCTCGCCCGACAACCGCCCCTGGGCGATCGCGCGTCGATACATCGGGGCCAGCTTGAACTTCCCGGCCGCCTCGCCCGCGACGATCTCCGGCCGGTAAACGCCGACATTGCCGAAGGTCAGCCGCTCGGCGCCTTCTGGCGCATCCTCGTCGTAGAGCTTGCCACCCAGCAGCGCGAAATCGCCCGCCGGATGGAAATCGGGGTTAGGCACCATCACGAGATGGGCGACGCCCTCCGGCTGCAACGGCAACGCGGCGTAATCGATGTCGCTCCAGATATCCGCGCTGACCACGATGAACGGATCGCTCCCCAGCAAGGGCAGCGCCTTCAGCATGCCGCCGCCGGTTTCCAGCGGCGTCGGCCCTTCATACGAGTAACGCAGGCGCACACCCCAGTGTGAGCCATCACCGAGCGCGTCGGGAAACTGATCGGCGAGATGCGAGGTGTTGATCGCGATGTAGTTGATGCCGGCTGCGGCAAGCTTCTCGATGTGGTGCACGATGAGCGGCTTGCCATGCACCTCGAGCAGAGGCTTTGGCGTGGTATCGGTCAATGGCCGCATGCGCTCGCCAAGGCCCGCGGCCAGGATCAGCGCATGTCTCATGCCTGCACCGGCACGCGGATATCGCGGTCGCCGATCTTCTCGACGATCAGGTCAGCCAGCGGCGCCACATCCGCATGGCGGCGCGCGATGTCCAGTACGTACTTGAGCACGCGAGGCAGGTCGTTCAGATAACCGGCCTTCCCATCGCGATAGTAAAGACGGCAGAACAAACCGAGGATCTTCAGGTGGCGCTGCAGGCTGGCCATGTCGAACCAGCGGCGGAAGCGGTCGGTATCCACGGTTTCGTCGAGCAGGCGCGCGTCGAGCAGGCGCAGGCGGTATGCCTCCACCCAGCCCTCGACACGCTCGTTGTCCCACACCACATACGCATCGCGCAGCAGTGACGCGAGATCGTAGGTGATCGGGCCTGACATGGCGCCCTGGAAATCGATCACGCCGGGCGACCGGTCATGCGTGATGAGCAGGTTGCGGCTGTGGTAATCGCGATGCATGAAGGCGCGCGGCTGTTCGGCGAGCGCGTGCAGGATCGCACCGAATGCACTTTCGACCACATCCCATTGTTCGCATTCCACGAACACGCCCAGGTGCTTCTGCAGGAACCACGTCGGCATGATCTCCATTTCCATGACCTGCCACTCGCGGTTGAACGCGGGCAGGCCCGTGGTATCGACATGCATCTGCATGCGCAGCAGGGCGTCGAGCGCGTCGCCGTACAAGGCATCGGCCGTGGCGTCCGTGAGCTCCGGGAGATAGGTGCGCGTGCCCAGGTCTTCGATGAGCAAGAAACCCTGCTCGAGGTCCGCGACCATCACCGTCGGTGTGTGCAGGCCCGCGTCGTGCAGGCGCTTGCCGATCGCCACCCACGGCGCCGGATCCTCTTTCTCCGGCGGCGAATCCATGATGATGACCGGCTGGTCATCCACGTAGCCGCGCCAGTAACTGCGGAAGCTGGCGTCCGCCGACGCGGGCTCGAGTGCCAGGTCGGCCTGGCCGGTGGCGTGGCGGGCCCAGGCGAGGCGGGCGGTGGCACGGTCGTCGGTAGCGGTCATACGGGTGTTCAACTGGGTGGATCGAGCCAGCTTAGAGGGTTTGCCGGGTGCTGTCATAGCACCAGCGCGGTGCTATGCCTTGCGGCACGTTGTTGGGCGACCCGGCCTATGGTTATCTGTGCCATCGGGGTAGCGAAGGGGTAGTGGCATGGGGAGCGAAAACCCGCCCGCGTCGATGAGCCGGCGCGACCTGTTGCGCATGATCGGCGTCGCCGGCGGCAGCGCGTTGATGTACCAGGCGATGACCAACCTGGGCTTCGCCGCGGAATCCACCTACCGCAGGCCGCCTCCCCTGCAGGGCACGGGCAAGGGCAGCGTGCTGATCCTAGGGGCAGGACTTGCTGGCCTCGTCGCCGCCTTCGAGCTCGGCAAGGCCGGATACAAGGTGCAGATCCTCGAATACAACGGGCGCGCCGGCGGACGTAACTGGACGCTGCGCGGCGGCGATACCTACACCGAGCTGGGTGGCCACACGCAGACCTGCCGCTTCGACAAGGGCCTGTATTTCAACCCCGGCCCCTGGCGCATCCCGTATCACCACACGGGCGTCCTCGATTACTGCCATCGGTTCGGCATACAGCTCGAGCCGTTCGTGCAGGTGAACCACAACGCGTACATGCACAACCCGGAGGCGTTCGGCGGCAAGCCGCTGCGGCTTCGCGAAGTCCAGTCGGACTGGCATGGCGGCATCGCGGAACTGCTGGCCAAGGCGTCGGGCAAGGGCGCCCTCGATGAGATCGTGACGAAGGAAGATCGCGAGATCCTCCTCGAATCGCTGCGCCAGTTCGGTGGCCTCGACAGTCAGTTCCGCTACGTGGCCGGGCATGACAGCAGTGAGCACCGTGGTTACGCCAAGGAACCGGGTGGTGGCCCTGACGGCAAGCCCGGGTTCTCCCAGCCGGTGGGCATTTCCGAGTTGCTGAAGTCCGGACTCTGGAAGCAACTGGGGATGAGCGCGCTGTACGAATACCAGACGACGCTGCTGCAACCGGTGGGCGGCATGGACGCGATCGGCAAGGCCTTTGTCCGCGAGATCGGCCCCCAGGTCATCCGCTATAACAGCAAGGTCACCGGTATCGCCCAGGACGCCGGCGGCGTCACGGTGACCTACGAAGACACGGGCAAGCCGGGTCGTCCGTTGCAGGCGAGGGCTGACTGGTGCGTGTGCACGATCCCTTTATCGATCCTCAGCCAGATCCCGATCCAGGTGTCCGCTGAGAAAGTCGCCGCGATCTCCGCGGTGCCCTACATGGCCTCGGCCAAGGTGGGCCTGCAGTTCAAGCGGCGTTTCTGGGAAGAGGATGACCGAATCTATGGCGGCGTGAGCACCTCGACGACACCCATCGGCATGATTGCCTACCCAAGCCACGGGATCGGCTCGAAGAAGGGCGTGCTGCTCGGCGCGTACGCGTTCTTCGCCGAGGCCTACGAGTTCACCTCGCTGGACCCGGCTACGCGCATTGCGAAGGCGCTTGACTACGGGAGCATGCTCCACCCGCAGTACAAGCAGGAGTTCGAAAGCGGCATGGCCGTGGCGTGGCATCGCGTGCCATCGACGCTGGGCTGCTTCGGCTGGTGGACCGACCAGGCCCGCGAACAGCACTACGCCAACCTCTGTTCGCTCGATGGCCGGATCGTGCTTGCCGGCGAGCACGCTTCGTACCTCCCTGCATGGCAGGAGGGCGCGATCCTTTCCTCGCTGGCGGCGATCGACCAGCTGCACCGGAAGGCGGTCGCGGGGGGGTGCGGCATGAGCGCGCGCTTGTTCACGGCAGCATGGCTGCTTGTCGCTATGTCCAGCTCCGTTCACGCCCAGGCGAATGACCCGGCGTTCCTGCAGGCAAAGGACGCGGCACACATCACCGGCGAGCAGATCTTCACCCACATCTGCCAGGGCTGCCACATGCCCGACGCCAAAGGCGCGGTGGGCGCGGGACATTACCCTGCACTGGCGTCGAATCCCAAGCTGGCCTCCAGCGCGTATCCCGCGGTGATGGTCATGAATGGCCGAGGTGGCATGCCTCCGTTCTGGATGCTGCTCAACGACCAGCAGGTCGCCGACGTGGTCAATTACGTGCGCACGCATTTTGGTAACCACTACACCGACGCGCTCACCGCCGAGCAGGTCAAGGCTTTCCGTCCGCCCCCGCCGAAACCCGAGGATTCCCGATGAAGACGTTCCTCCACGCGCTCGCCCTAGCTGCCACCGCCGGCTGCCTGCTCGCCGCCCCCGCCTTCGCCGCCGATGTGGTGCGCCACAAGATTCCGAACAGCACGTTCCCCATTGCTGCTGCCGTGGAAGTGCCCGCAGGGAAGACCCTGGTGTTCCTGAGTGGCGTGGTACCCCCGGTGGCCGATACCAGCGCCGCGAAGGACTCGCCGCAGGCGTACGGCGATACAAAGACGCAGACGGTCGGCGTCCTCACCTCGATCGACAAGCAGCTCAAGGGCATGGGTTTGTCGATGGGTGACGTGGTGAAGATGCAGGTCTTCCTGGTGGGCGATCCGGCGAAGGGTGGGAAGATGGATTTCGCCGGCTTCATGGCCGGCTACACACAGTTCTTTGGTACCGCCCAGCAGCCGAACCTGCCGTCGCGCAGCGCCATGCAGGTCGCGGCGCTGGCCAGCCCGAATTTCCTGGTCGAGATTGAAGTCACCGCCGTCAGGCCGTAACCCGCACCCAAGAAAAACCCGGCTTGCACACCGGGTCGAGAAAGGTCTCGCAAGAAGGGGAGATGTGCCGCGCGGTGGGAGGGCCGCGCGGCACGTTTGCGATTACAGGTCGTAGCGCACCGCGAAACGGAAGTAGCGCGGCTGGCTGTACGAATTGGCACGCTTATAGGTCGCTACCGGCACGCCGGCGCTGTTTTCGCCGACCTCGATGACGCTGGTCTGGCGCTGCTGGCTGAACACGTTGAACACATCGACGTTGAAACCAAGCTTGTGGTTGGCGAACGCCGGGCGCCATTCGGTGCCGATATTCAGCTGCTGGGTCCAGGGGAGGCGGCCACGCGATCCGCGCGGGGACACCTTTCCGTCGCAGTAGAAGTACGACGCGCCGTACTGGATCGGATCGCCCGGCGCCACGCCGATGCAGTTCACCGGACGGCCCGAGGCAATGGCCACGTTGGCGCTGAACAGCCACTCGGGCGTCATCTGGTAGAAGCCGTAGGCCTTGAACTGATGGGTGCGGTCGTTCGGCAGCGGGCCGTTGGAGCCGACCATGATTTCCGGTGCGTCCCAGTCCTGGGTGACGGACGGATCGCGCTGGCCGATGTCGGACTTCAGCATGCCTTCCGAGTTGCCGTAGCTACGCGAGAACAGGTAGTCGAACTTCGCGTACCACTTCTCGTTGAACTGCTTTTCCGCGTACAGGTTCAGCGAGTAGTACTTGCGCTTCAGATCCGGGAAGCCTACGCCGTTGTTCGTGAAGTCGCCCTTGTTCAGGGTCACGTCGCGGAAGTTGCCCTGGCCATCCATGTCTACCTGGAACGTGTTGCTCTTGCCGGGATTGAACAGGTAGCAGCCGGAGATGTTGGCGTTGCTCATGTCGACGCCGTTGCGCTCGCCCCAGTTCTCGAACGGGCGCGAATCGCAGAAGTCATCGATGGAGCTCTTCAGCTTGCGCAGGGTGGCCTTGGCGCCAACAGCCCAGTCGCTACCCAGCTGCTTGTCGAAGCCCAGGATGTATTCGTCCTGGTAGTACGCATCCATGCCCTTGGCCGCGATGGTGCGCGGGTCAGGATTCGTACCGTCGTGGCCGTTCGAGGCGTATTCGCGACCGTTGGGCACGAAGCCGACGGGAATGCCGGTGACCGGATCGATGCTGTCGAAGGTGCCGAACTGGCGCAGGAAGTACGAGCCCGAGGCGGCGCGCACGGCGACGTTCGAGGGGATCGCAAGGTGGTAGCGGCCGGCGTTGCCGTACACCTTCAGCGAGGAGTCGCCGAACACATCCCAGGTGAGGCCGAGGCGCGGAGCGAGCTGGTGGCGCTGCTTGACGTAGACATCGCCAGCGCCATTGACGTTCTTGAACTGCTCGTTGCGCAGGCCCAGGTAAGCCATCCAGCGGTCGTTGACCTGCCAGTGGTCTTCGATGAACTGCGCTTCCTGTACGGTCTTGACGTTGGATGCGGCATAAAAATAGACGCGCTGGACGTAGCGGCCGCCCGGTGGCAGCTGGACATCGGGGTAGCCCTCCACCTTGCCGCTAGCTGGTGCGGTGCCGTAGGTCCAGTAGTAGGCACCGCCCTTCTCGCGGCCCGAATCCGGGCCTTCGTAGAAGTTGCCGGCGAACGACTCCAGGGTCTGGTTGTCCAGGCCCGCGCGCAGGTCGTGGTCGCCAAGGCGGTATTCCACGTCCAGGCGCCAGCCGTGCGTCTTGTCTTCGGCGCCGGAGGCGAGCATCTGCCCCTGCAGGTAGCAGTTCGGCGGGAACACCGTACGGCCACCCTCGTTGAAGTTGCCCGTGATGAGCGGGCACTCGCCGCCGACCGAGTTGGTGACCTGCTGGTGTTTCGTCGTGCTGTTGCCGTACAGCGCGTTCACCGTGAGGTTATCGGTGAGGTAGCCGGTGTATTTGCCGATGTAGACATCGCCGCCCGGCGTGGCGCCCGCCGTGCCGTAGTTCTTCGTGTACAGCGAGCCACGGTACGCGCCGCGGTTGCCCGTGGCGTAGCTGTAGCCGTAGATGTCGCGCTGGTCGGTGGTCTTGTCGCTGAAGCCGGTGAGCTCGAGCAGGTGGTTGTCGCTGATGTTCCAGTCGATCTTCGCGAGGTAGCGGTTGGTCTTCGTCGTGTAGTTCGCGTCGGTGGCCGCCGCGGTCGATCCGCGGGTGAAGCCTTCCGTGCGGATGAAGTCACCCGTGGCGTACAGGAACAGCTTGTCCTTGATCAGCGGGCCGCTGATGTACGCGGAGTACTCGGTCTGCCAGCTCTTGTTCTTGCTGCGGTCCTGGTACAGCTGGCCGTTGCGCAGGTAGATATCGCGCGGCGAATCGCGCAGGGCCTCGGGGGTGTAGATGACCTGGCCGCCGGCCTTCCAGGTGTTACCGCCGCGCTTCGTGATCATGTTGACGACGCCGCCGGTCGAGCGGCCGTATTCGGCGCCGTAGCCGCCGGTAAAGATCTGCTGCTGGTCGATCGCATCGTAGGGCAGGCTGATGAGGCCAAGGCCGGTCAGGGCATTCGTGACGGAATAGCCGTTCACGTAATACTGGTTCTCCGCCGCCGAAGCGCCGCCGAACGACGCCACGTTGCCGTAGCGCTCATCGCCACCCACGGCGCCGGGCGCAAGCAACGCAGCCGAAGTGACATCACGCGCGATCGGCAGCTTCTGCAGCTGCTCCGCGGTCAGCACGGTGCGCGAATCCACGGAGGAGACATCGATGGAGGGGAGGGCGGTGCCGGTGACCTGGATGCCTTCCAGCGTGGCGGCATCGGAGGCGGACGCCGCGGCGCTCACGAACGATACATCGGTACCGCTACCCACCTGCACGGAGATGTTCTCGCGCGTGCCGACGGTCGCGCCGTCGCGCATCACGGAGACGTTGTAACGGCCCACAGGCAACGAAGACGCACGATAACGCCCTTCCGCATCCACCGCGATATCGCGAACCAGGCCGGTGTCCACATTCTGCAGGTGAACGATATTGCCCTGGTCGGCCGAGACGCGACCGAAGATGACGCCAGAGGCGTTTGACTGTGCGTATACGCTACCGGTGGCCGCGAGGCCCAATGCCAGTGCCAGCGCGGTGGGGCGCGTGAACAGGCGAGTGGAGTGATTTTTCGACATGCAAAGCCCCTGCCGGGCCCCTGTACTCAAGGGCCTCTTGGTTGGTGACGGATTGAGCGAACCTGTGGGGAAGGCTCGCGCGTTTCGCCTGTTCTCCAGCTATCGCCCTACCCCGGCGGGAAGCTGTCGAAACGCGTGGCGAGCCCCGGTTCTAGGTCGCGCCAACTTGCGTGTCAAACCTCCGTGTACGTTTGATGACACTGCGGCACCTGCAGCAATGTCGCTCAAATCATGGAGTTAACGGCACACTTGCGGTCGCGTGAGCGCAACGAAAAAGGCCCGGCAATGCCGGGCCTTATCAAGCATTCGTTATGAGCCGATTCTTAGGAAAGGTTGTAACCCTTCTCCTCATGCAAGGCGATGTCGAGGCCGATCTGTTCCTGTTCCTCATCGACGCGCAGGCCCATCGTCAATGCGATGCCCTTGAAGATCACCCAGCTGAGCACCGCGCTGTATGCGACGGTGAATGCGACGCCCTTGAACTGGATCCAGAGCTGCAGGCCGAGGTCGGTGACGGTACCGAAGCCGCCGAGGGCAGGGGCGGCGAGCGGGCCCGTGAGCAACGCGCCCAGGATGCCGGCCACGGCGTGTACGCCGAACACATCCAGTGAGTCGTCGTAGCCGAGCCTGCGCTTGAGTCGCGTCGCACAGAAGAAGCACACGACGCCCGCGGCGAGTCCGAGCACCAGCGCACCGCCGGGGCCGCAGGTGCCGGCAGCCGGCGTGATCGCAACCAGGCCGGCCACGGCACCGGAGGCGATGCCCAGCACGCTCGGGCGCCGATGGGTGAGCCATTCGACGGCCGTCCAGCCGATCGCCGCCGCCGCGGTGGCGATCTGCGTCACCAGCATGGCCATGCCTGCACTCCCGTTCGCCGCGACGGCCGAGCCCGCGTTGAAGCCGAACCAGCCCAGCCAGAGCATGCTGGCGCCGATAAGCGTGTAGCCAAGGTTATGTGGCGGCATGGGCGTGTTCGGGTAGCCGCGACGCTTGCCGATCACGATGCAGCCGACGAGGCCTGCGATGCCCGCGTTGATATGCACCACGGTGCCGCCGGCGAAATCGAGCACGCCGAGATCGCCCAGGAACGAGCCCGGGCCGCCCCAGACCATATGGGCGACCGGAAGGTAGACGAAGGTGAACCACAACCCGGTGAATACCAGCAGCGCGGAGAACTTCATGCGTTCCGCGATCGCACCGACGATCAGTGCCGGCGTGATGATCGCGAAGGTCATCTGGAACATCACGAAGACGGCTTCAGGCACCGTGTTGTACAGGCTGCCGGGCTGGAGGCCAGCGAGCATGGCGTGGCCAAGGCCGCCTACGAAGGAGTGCAGCCCGGTATTGCCGGCCGCCATCCCGGTGGTGTCGAACGCGACCGAGTAACCGTAGACAACCCAGAGCACGGTCACCAGGGCAGTGATGGCGAAGCACTGCATCAGTACCGACAGCAGGTTCTTCGCGCGCACCATGCCGCCGTAGAACAGGGCGAGGCCAGGAATGGTCATGAGCAGCACCAGCATGGTCGCGGTGAGCATCCACGCGGTATCGCCGCTGTCGAGCTTTGCAGGGGCTGTGCCCTGGGCGAATGCGGCGAGCGGCGCGGCAGCCGCCATGGCAGTGATCAGGCGGAAGGACTTAGAGCGCATCGCCGTCCACCTCCTGCGTGCGGATCCGGATGGCCTGCTCGAGATCGATGACGAAGATCTTGCCGTCGCCGATCTTGCCGGTACGCGCGGCCGTGCTGATCGCTTCGACCGCCCGCTCCAGTTGCTCGTCGGTAACGGCGATCTCGATCTTCAGCTTGGGCAGGAAATCCACGACGTATTCCGCGCCGCGATACAGCTCGGTGTGTCCATGCTGGCGCCCGAACCCCTTCACCTCGGTCACCGTCATGCCCTGTACGCCCACTTCCGCGAGGGCTTCCCGCACATCGTCCAGCGTGAACGGCTTGATGATCGCGTTGATCCATTTCATCGGCCGGGCTCCCCATGTGGTTGGATGGGGTAGCTAAGGCAGGATGCGTGCCAGCGCGACCAGATGAGCTGAAGCCAGTGCGGCGCAACGGCCTGGCACGGGACCTGCGCCGGAGCCGTGGCATGGGTTGCACCAGTATGGGACTAAGCCATGTCCACGCTGGTGCCGATGGATTCTCTAGCCTGCCGCGATCGTGGGCAGCCGGATCCTCACGCGCAGGCCACCACCCGGGCGCCCCTCCAGCACGATGTCGCCGCCATGGCCGCGGACGGCAGAGCGCACGGCGGCGAGCCCAAGGCCTACGCCTCCGGTCATCCGGTTTCGTGAACCTTCAATCCGGTAGAACGGTCGGAATACCGCTTCGCGCAGTTCCTCGGGGATACCAGGGCCATCGTCATCCACCAGGATCTCCACGTCGGCATCATCGGAGCGCAGCCGCACCACGGTGCGGCCACCATACTTGACCGCGTTATCGACCACGTTGGCGATCGCGCGTCGCAGGGTCAGCGGCCGCCCGGCGTAGGTCACGCTGCCCGCCGATTCGAAGGCAACGTCGTGACCGGCATCGCGGAAATCGTCGAGCACCGTGTCGATGAGCTCGGAAAGGAGAAACCTGGTCATCGGCTCCTGCTCGTTATCGTCGCGGAAGAAGTCGAGCGATGCGTCGACCATCGCCTGCATTTCATCCACGTCGCGGAACAGCTTGCGCTGCTGTTCGTCGTCTTCGATGAATTCACCGCGCAGGCGCATGCGGGTGAGGGGGGCGCGCAGGTCATGGGAAATCGCCGCCAGCATGACGGTGCGGTCGGCGACGTAGCGTTGCACGCGTGCCTGCATCTCGTTGAACGCGGTGGCGGCCACCTGGATCTCAACAGGCCCCGAGGCTTCCAGCGGTGGCGCGTTGACGTCGGCACCGAAGCGTTGTGCCTGCCTGGCAAAGCGTTCCATGGGCCTTGCAAGGCGTCGGCTGGCGAGGGCGGCGACGAGCAGGCTGCATATCACCGCAAAACTTCCGGTCAGCAGGGTCCGCCCTGACCGGCTGAGGCCCCAGCTTCGTTCGGGGGCAATAAAGCGGACCCATGAGCCGTCCGATAAGCCGATGGCCAGGCCGTAGGTGGCTTCGGGGCGACCATGGGGATCAAGGTCGCCAGGCTCGTAGGCGACGACGCGTGCTGCAGGGCGGCCCAGCATCGCCCGGATCTTGTCGCCGCCGGCGTGGAAAGCGGACGAAGCAATGGGAATGGGAAGCGCACGATCGTCCGGGAACCAGGTTGCCAGGTAGAGCTCGTTGCTGGCCGAGGCAGCGAGCCTGGGCCGCCATGCGGGTGGCGAACCATCGAGGACACGGGCGACGGCGACCGCCTGGTCGACGACACCGCTTTCGAGAAGACCGGGCCTGGCCCAGACGCCCGCAAATGCCGCGAAAGCAGCGTTCATGGCTGCCGCGATGATCACGGCGACGACGATGTTGATGGCGAACCAGCGACCGATCGTATCGGAAGCCCAGCGGCGCAGAGGCATCACGCGCGCTCGACAGTCGCGTTGAACATGTAACCGACGTTGCGCACCGTCCTGATGATCTCCGGATCGCCAGGATCCTCTTCGATCTTTCTTCGCAGCCGGCTCACCTGCACGTCGATGCTGCGATCGAAGGCTTCATGGCGCGGGCCGCGTGCCATGTCGATCAGTTGCTCGCGCGTGAGCACGCGGCGAGGGTGTTGGGCGAAAACGACGAGAAGCTCGAATTCAGCACCGGAAAGGGGTGTGAGCGTGTGATCGGACGATCGCAGCTCGCGACGAACGATATCCAGCCGCCACCCGCTGAACCGGTAGGTAGGGGATGCGCCCGGCGCCATGGCAGTCGACGAGGCTTCGGCGCGGCGAAGCACCGCGCGGACGCGGGCGAGCAGCTCGCGTGCATCGAACGGCTTGGTGACATAGTCGTCCGCGCCTAACTCCAGGCCAACGATGCGATCGGTCGATTCCACGACGCCGGTGACCATGATGATGGCCGTGCCGCCGGCCGCATGCAGCCGCTTGCACAGGCTGAAGCCGTCCTCGTCCGGAAGCATCACGTCGAGGATAACGAGGTCATAACGTCCCCGCGCCAGGCGCGCATCCATTTCCGCGCCCGATGCCGCGGTATCGGTTTCAAACCCGCTCCGCTGGAAGAACCGCTGGAGAAGGGGGCGGATTTCTTCGTCGTCATCCACGATGAGGAGGCGTTGCATGGTCGGCCCGGGTGATGCTGCTGAAGGCCATTTATAGCCGCTTGCGCCATGGCCGTGTCATTTGTTTCTGGCCTGAAATATTGTGAACGGCTGGACGCGAACCGGAAAAACGCGGGACGCAAGCGCTCGTGAAGCTCTGCGGCACCCCTTCTGCCGCGAGTGTCCCCATGCCAATGTCCCGCCGTTCCCTGCTGGTCGCCCCTGCGGCGCCGGTGCGCTTCAGCGCCGCCGCCGCGACGTTGCTTGTCCTCTCCGCCTGCTCCCATGGCGTGAAGAAGGATGCTCCCCATGACGAGCCGATCAACCGCAAGGTGTTTGCTTTCAACCGGGCGCTGGATACGGCGGTGCTTCGGCCCGTGGCTCGCGGCTACGGGCACCTCCCGCGGCCCGTGCGCAACGGCGTGCGCAACTTTGCCCAGAACCTGCGGGAGCCGCTCGTGTTCGCGAACGATATCCTGCAGGCGAACACCTTGCGTTCGCTGAATACCGCCGGGCGCTTCATTATCAACAGCACTGTCGGCGTCGCAGGCATCTTCGATGTGGCCAACCGTTGGGGCATGCCGAGGCATGACGCTGACCTTGGCCAGACTTTCGGCGTCTGGGGCATGGGCCCGGGGCACACGGTCGAACTACCTGTGTTCGGATCCTCGAACGTGCGCGACTCGGTAGGACGTATCCTCACGTTCTCTTTCAACCGGCTCGGCGACAACTCCGACACGGTCTCGACGCTGAATACCACCGCGACGGTAGCTGGCATCGTAGACGGGCGGTCGCGCGCGTTGCCGCTGACCGACCAGCTCGAGACATCGCCGGACTATTACGCCGCGTTGCGCGACAACGCAGCGGCCCGGCGCAGCGCGCTGGTCGAGGACGGCCGCCGTGGTGACGTCCACAGCGCCGAATCGCGGGCGGACGGCCGTGCGGCCACCGGTCTGCCGGTCAATCCGTGAGGATCGCGCCATGTCCGTACGACTCCTCTGCGACACCGCCCGCGTGCTGGCCGAGGCGCGTCACGTAGAACCCGACCGCGCGCGCCGCCGCGCATGGTTTGTCGAAGACCCGATCGCCCAGCTCGGCTTCCGGACTGCCGAAGACCTTGTCGCGGCTGGTGAAACGCGCCGCCTGATCGCCATGATCCAGGCCATCCGCGCTCATGAGCGGGGGCGCTGAATAAAGATCTGTCATAGCCATCGCTCGCTTACTTGTCGGGAGTCGTCAGCTTGCTGTCGCCGCTATCCGCGACAAAGACGGCGAGCAGCTTGGCCGGCTCGGTCGCGCTGCCGTTCCGGCTGACCTGGTGGTGCGACCCGGGTGTCTCGTAGAAGCTCTCGCCGGCCTTGTAGGTGCGCTCACCACCGCCGTTCACTTCGCTGACGATCGTGCCGGACACCACGTACGCATAAATAAATGCCGAGCCCGCGTGGTGGTGAGGGGCTGAGGCGGCGCCGGGTGGGTAGGTGACCTCGACGGCGGTGAGCTTCTTTCCGGGCACATTCGGGAGATCGTGCGAGAAGTTCACGCTCACCTGTTCGCTGGGTGCGGCAGGGGCGGCCGCCATGCCGGCGAAGGGGAAGAGGAGGGCGAGCAAGGCGAGATGGGGGAGTTTCATGGGAGGGCTCCTGGTGGGAGACGCCAGCATGCGCCGCAGTGAAGTGCACCGGAAAGCACCAAAATCCTCGCAAATCGCTGTACCAAGACGGCGCCGCCTCGTGGGAGCGCGCTTGCGCGCGATACAGGCCGCGGCAAGCCCCATCGCGCGCAAGCGCGCTCCCACAGCCCGGGTGGCCGCGCGCCGCCGCCCGCTGCATTGCAAAATCGGGTCGGAAACAGTACCATTTTGGTCCGGTTTCCCAATTCCCCCTTCCGCCGATGCTCCGCGTCAGCCGACTGACCGACTACGCCACCGTGGTGATGACCGTCATCGCCACCCACCCCGCCGACGTTCTGAGCACTGCCCAGATCGCCGATGAGGCGCGCCTGGAGCTCCCGACGGTGTCCAAGCTGCTCAAGCTGCTGGGGCACGCCGGCCTGGTGGAGTCGTTCCGCGGCGTGAATGGCGGCTACCGCCTGGCCCGGCCGGCGGAAGCGATCAGCCTGGCGGATATCGTCGAGGCGCTGGAAGGGCCGATCGGGCTTACCGAATGCAGCATCGCCCAGGGCCATTGCGACCGCCAGTCGCAGTGCGGCGTCAGCGGAAGCTGGCGCTCCGTCTCCGGGGCCATCGATGGCGTGCTGCGCGGTATGACCCTGGCACAGATGCTGGCCGGGCGCCCCGTGGCGCCGGCGAAGGGCGCGGCCGATGCCGCGCAGGCAAACGCATGAACGAGAGCGAGAACATGACACGCGACGTGGCAGACCCGGTGCGCGATAACGCCGAAGTCGTAGAGGCACTCAACCGCCGCTACGAAGCCGGCTTCGTCACCGATATCGAGTCGACCAGCCTCCCGCCCGGCCTCAGCGAGGACATCGTCCGCCAGCTGTCGGCCATCAAGGGTGAGCCGGAATGGATGACGGAGTGGCGCCTGGCCGCCTACCGCCACTGGCTGACCATGCCGGAGCCGGACTGGGCCAAGCTGGATATCGGCCCCATCGACTACCAGTCGGTCAGCTATTACTCGGCGCCCAAGGCGGGCCCGAAGTCGCTGGATGAGGTGGATCCGAAGCTGCTCGAGACCTACGAGAAGCTCGGCGTGCCGCTGCATGAGCGCGCGAAGCTTGCCGGCGTGGCCGTGGATGCCGTGTTCGACTCCGTGTCGGTCGGCACCACGTTCCGCAAGGAACTGGCTGAAGCGGGCGTGATCTTCTGCTCGATGTCCGAAGCCATCCGCGAACATGGCGACCTCGTGCGCCAGTACCTCGGCAGCGTGGTTCCGGTCGGCGACAACTACTTCGCGGCGTTGAACTCGGCGGTCTTCTCCGATGGCAGCTTCGTCTTCATCCCCAAGGGCACGCGCTGCCCGATGGAACTGTCGACCTACTTCCGCATCAACGCCATCAACACCGGGCAGTTCGAGCGCACGCTGATCGTGGCCGAGGACGACAGCTACGTATCGTACCTGGAAGGCTGCACCGCGCCCATGCGCGACGAGAACCAGCTGCACGCGGCCGTCGTCGAACTGGTCGCGCTGGATCGTGCGCAGATCAAGTATTCCACTGTGCAGAACTGGTACCCCGGCGACGAGAACGGCGTCGGCGGCATCTACAACTTCGTGACCAAGCGCGGCGATTGCCGCGGCGTGTCGTCGAAGATCAGCTGGACCCAGGTGGAAACCGGCTCGGCGATCACCTGGAAGTACCCCAGCTGCGTGCTGCGCGGTGATAACTCGGTCGGCGAGTTCTACTCGGTGGCGCTCACCCACCACCGCCAGCAGGCCGATACCGGCACCAAGATGATCCACATCGGCAAGGGCACCAAGTCGAAGATCGTGGCCAAGGGCATCAGTGCGGGGCGCAGCTCCAACAGCTACCGTGGCCTGGTCAAGATCGAGAAGGGTGCGGATGGCGCGCGCAACTACACGCAGTGCGACTCGCTGCTGATCGGCAAGAAGTGCGGCGCGCACACCTTCCCGTACATGGAAGTAAAGAACCCCGGCGCGATCGTCGAGCACGAGGCCACCACCTCGAAGATCTCCGACGACCAGCTGTTCTACTGCCTCTCGCGCGGCATCGGCGAGGAAGATGCCGTGTCGATGATCGTTGACGGCTTCTGCAAGCAGGTGTTCCGCGAGCTGCCGATGGAGTTCGCCGTGGAAGCCAAGAAGCTGCTCGAAGTCTCGCTTGAAGGGGCGGTGGGCTAAGCGATGGGTATCGTTGGCTCCGCCCCGGCCCCGACCGACCTGCGTGCGCTGCTCGCCGCGCTGGATCCGGCCGTCGATCCGGTACCGAAGCGTTTCATCCACGTGTCGCACGATCGTGCCCGCGAGCGCATGGCCGATGCGCTGATGATGTTCCGCGAGGACGAGGGCACCACGCTCATCGTCGACGTGACCGAGGACGACCGCAGTGGCGATCGCATGCTGTGGGCATGCATCACCCTGCGCGTGCAGTCCAGCCTGACCGCTGTCGGCATGATGGCCGCCGTTTCCGCCGCGCTCGCCCGGTGCGGTATTCCCTGCAACCCCGTTTCCGCGTTCCTGCACGATCACATCTTCGTGCCGTGGGACCGCCGCGACGAAGCGCTCGATGCGCTCTCGCACCTGACGCCCTGATGGACAGCACCGCCATGCACATGCTCAAGATCGAAAACCTCCATGCCCGCGTCGAAGGCAAGGAGATCCTGAAAGGCCTTTCGCTCACGGTGAACCCGGGCGAGGTGCACGCCATCATGGGCCCGAACGGCGCGGGTAAATCCACGCTCGGCAACGTGCTCTCGGGTCGCGATGGCTACGAGGTGACCGAAGGCTCGGTGACCTTCGACGGCCGCGACCTGTTCTCGCTGGAGCCGGAAGAGCGTGCCGCGGTCGGCCTGTTCCTCGCCTTCCAGTATCCGGTCGAGATCCCTGGCGTTAACAACACCTACTTCCTGCGTGCCGCTCTCAACGCGCAGCGGAAGTTCCGTGGCGAAGACGAGCTGGATTCCATGCGCTTCCTGAAGCTGGTGCGCGAGAAGCTGAAGATCATGCAGATCTCCGACGAGCTGCTGCACCGCGCGGTCAACGAAGGCTTCTCCGGTGGCGAGAAGAAGCGCAACGAGATCTTCCAGATGGCCGTGCTCGAGCCGAAGCTCGCCATCCTCGACGAAACCGATTCCGGCCTCGATATCGATGCGCTGAAGCAGGTGGCCGAGGGCGTGAACGCGCTGCGCTCGGCGGAGCGCTCGTTCATCGTCGTGACCCACTACCAGCGCCTGCTTGACTACATCGAGCCCGATTTCGTCCACGTGCTGGCTGGCGGCCGCATCGTCGAAAGCGGCGACAAGAGCCTCGCGCTGAAGCTCGAAGCCGAGGGCTATGCCTGGCTCGCCGACAAACACCCGCACCTGCGCAAGGCCGACCTTGCCGGGGAGCCGGCATGACCAGCTCGCCGTCGCCGTTCGTGCGGGCGGCGCTGGATGCCGCCGCCGGCGTGCCCGCCACGGGCATCGCCTGGCTCGACGCAGCGCGCCGCGAAAACCTCGAGGCGTTCGCCGAAACCGGCTTGCCGGAAGGGCGTAACGAAGCCTGGAAGTACACGCCGCTGCGTGCGCTCTCGCAGCGCGCCTTCGCGCTTACCGATGCCGGCGTAGCCGCGTCGGCGGATATCGCGCCTGCGTCGTTCGCGTTGCCGGGCGTCGATGGCGCGCGGGCGGTGTTCGTGGATGGCGTGTACCGCGCCGATCTTTCTTCGCTGGATGCCGGTAGCGGTGTCGAGCTTCTCCCGCTCGGCGGGGCGCTTGCCTCCCATGCGGAACCGTTGCGTTTCGCCCTGGCCAACCGTTACCGCCGCGGCGCTGCCGATGCGTTCGCCCACCTCAACGCCGCGCTCGCCAGCGACGGCGTGGTGCTGCGCGTGGCCGACGGCGTGACGGCGACGAAGCCCGTCCACATCGTCCACGTCACCAGTGGAGTGCAGCCGGAAACGGCATGGCACGCACGCGTGCTGGTGGAAGTGGGGAAGGGCGCCTCGCTCGACGTCGTCGAACACTTCGTTGCCGCCGGCGATGCCGTGCAGCTCGGCACGGTCGTGGCGGATCACGTCGCACGCGAAGGTGCGAAGCTGGGCCTCGTGATCCTGCAGGATGCATCTCCGGCCACGACCCTCGTGCGTCGAGGCAACGTCCGCCTGGATGCCGAGGCACATGTCACCGTGCATGCACTGGAACTGGGCGGCGCGCTGGTTCGCCACGAACTCACCGCCGAGGTCCTCGGTGACCGCGCGCGCTTCGATACGCGTGGCGTGTTTGCGCTGGCAGGCCGCCAGCACGTGGATACGCAGCTGGAAGTGCACCACAAAGCGCGTGACACCGCCTCCGAAGCGCTGTGGCGCGGCATTGCCGACGGTCGCTCCCGCGGCGTCTTCCGCGGCGCCATCGTGGTGGCCGAAGGTGCCGACGGCACCGATGCGTCGCTGAGCAACAAGAACCTGCTGCTCTCGGGTTCGGCCGAGATCGACACCAAGCCGGAACTCGAGATCTACGCTGACGAAGTGAAGGCTGCCCACGGCGCTACGATCGGCCAGCTCGACGAGCGCTCGCTGTTCTACCTGCGTTCGCGTGGTATCCCGCTGGTGGAGGCGCGCAGCCTCCTTACCCTGGCCTTCTGCCGCGCCGCGCTCGAGTCGCTGCCGAACGAAGCCTTGCGCGAGCACCTGGGCGAGCTGCTTGTCGCCCACCTGCCGACCAGCACCGCCAACGATTAAGTCCGGAGCCAAGCCATGAACGCCAGGGCCGAGACCGCCCCCCTCCCGCTCGACGTAGAGCGCATCCGCGCCGACTTCCCGCTGCTCTCGCGCACGGTGCACGGCAAGCCGCTGATTTACTTCGACAGCGCGAACACCTCGCAGAAGCCGGTGTCGGTCATCGAGGCGGTCGATCGCCACTATCGCGAGCACAACGCCAACGTGGCGCGCGCGGTGCATACGCTGGGCGAAGAGGCGACGGCGGCTTACGAGGGTGCGCGCGACGCGCTGGCACGCTTCATCAACGCGCCCTCGCGCGATGAAGTGATCCTCACCTCGGGTACGACCCAGGCGATCAACATGGTGGCGTACAGCTACGCGCTGCCGCGCCTGAAGCCGGGCGACGCGATCGTCACGACGGTGATGGAACACCACGCCAACATCGTGCCGTGGCAGCTCGTCGCCGAGCGCACGGGTGCGACGGTGAAGGCGGCGCCCATCGATGAGAAGGGTGAGCTGATCCTCGAGGAGTACTTCAAGCTCCTTACGCCGGAAGTGAAGCTCGCCTGCGTGGGCCACGTATCCAACGTGACCGGCACGGTGAACCCGGTGCGCGAGATTGCCCGCGAATGCCGCAAGCGCGGCATCCCCTTGCTCGTGGATGGTTCTCAGGCCGCCCCGCACCGCAAGGTGGATGTCCAGGCGCTGGGTTGCGACTTCTACGCCATCACCGGCCACAAGATGCTGGCGCCCACGGGCACCGGCGCGCTGTGGGCGAAGCGTGAGCACCTCATGGCGATGCCGCCGTTCTTCGGCGGTGGCGAGATGATCCGCGAGGTGCGTTTCGAAGGCACCGTGTTCGCCGACCCGCCGCACCGCTTCGAAGCGGGCACGCCCAACATCGCTGGCTTCGCTGGCATGTCGGCCGCGATCGATTACCTCGAAGGCATCGGGTTCGACCGCCTGAAGGCGCACGAGCAGGACCTGCTTGCCTATGCGACCGAGGCGATCTCGGCGCTGCCGGGCGTCCGTATCTTTGGCCAGGCGAAGGAGAAGGAGCCGGTCATCTCGTTCCTGCTCGAAGGCGCCCATGCCAATGACATGGCGACCCTGCTGGACCTGCAGGGCGTCGCCGTGCGCTCCGGCCACCATTGCGCGCACCCGCTGATGCAGTGCTTCGGCGTCCCCGCGACGCTGCGCGCCTCGCTGGCGTTCTATAACACCCGCGCCGAAGTCGACCAGTTCATCGACGCCGTGGGCCGGGTCCGCAAGCTCCTGCTCTGACGGCCCGCCAATCGCGCGCAAGCGCGCTCCCACTGGCGGCCGTGCCCGTGTGGGAGCGCGCTTGCGCGCGATACTGTCCCGGCGCCTAAAATGCGCCCATGACCCCGAAACACACCTTCCGCACCGCCACCCAGGCTGATGCCTCCGTTATCGCCAGCCTCGTCGAATCCGCCTACCGCGGTGACGCCAGCCGCGCCGGCTGGACCACCGAGGCCGATTTCCTCCACGGCCGCCGCACGGACGTCACCGAGATCGAAGAGCTCCTCACCGGGCCGAACGGCCGCTTCGTGCTGTTCGAACGGGACGGCCTGGTCGCGGCCTCGTGCTACATCGAGCGCCAGGACGAGATCTGCTACTTCGGCATGTTCTCCGTGCACCCCCCGTTCCAGGGCACCGGCATCGGCCGCCTGGTGATCGAGGAAGTCGAGCGCATCGCCGTCGAGGAATGGGCGTGCACGCGGGTCGAGATGACCGTGATCGATATCCGCGACGAACTCATCGCCTGGTACGAGCGCCGCGGCTACGCCCGCACCGGCCGCACGAAGCCCTTCCCGTATGGGGATGAGCGCTTCGGGCTGCCGCAGCGCGACGACCTGCGTTTCGAGTACCTCGTGAAGGAACTCCGGGCGTGAACGGCTGGGTCAAGGTCGGCACCCGCAGCGAACTGCTGCCTGGCGAGTTCAAGGTGGCCTGGGATGGCGATACGGCCATCGCGGTCTACAACATCGATGGCGACCTTTACGCCATCGAGGACGTCTGCACCCACGATGGCGGTGAACTGGCCGGTGGCCCGGTGCACGGCTTCGAGGTGGAATGCGTTCGCCACGGCGCACGGTTCGACCTGCGCAGCGGCGACGTGACCTGCCCGCCGGCATACGAGCCCGTGGCCGTCTTTCCCGTGCAGGAAGCCGACGGCTTCATCTGGACGCGCGACGACCGCTGAGCGCGGGCGGTTTGAGGCATCTCTGAATCGCGAATTCCCTGACGCGGTTTGTCAGGAAAACCTTGCGCGCCTATAAGCTCAAGTACTACATAGGGTTGCGAATTGCCTTGTTGAATGACACCTGATCCGTGGCAAAGAATCGTTCTTCGATTCGAGTGGATGAAGTGTCATGCGTACATGGAAGGTTGCGATCGCTGCGGCGATCGTCGTGGGTGCCGCCGCGTGGGTCCCCTGGCTGGCGGCGTACCTGACGGACCGGTTGCTCGGCGTGGATTCCGGGCCGCGCTGGTGGATGGCGTGGTGGGGCTACTACCGGCATCTGGATGAGCCGGCCTACCAGCCGATCGCGTGGCGGATCTGGCTGGCCGGCGGCCTGGGCGCCGGGGTGCCGCTGCTCATCGCAGGGGCAGCGCTCGCCCTCACGTTCCGTTCGTCGAAGAAGGCGCTGCACGGGAGCGCACGTTTCGCGTCGAACCGTGACCTCGCGCGCCATCGCATGTTCAAGCCGTCGCCGACGGCCCTGGTGGTGGGCCGTCGCGGCCGCCGCCTGATCTACATGTCGGGCCAGCAGTTCGCGATCCTCGCCGCGCCGACACGCAGCGGCAAGGGCGTTGGCATCGTCGTCCCGAACCTGCTGAGCTACGAAGGCTCTGTTGTCGTCCTCGACATCAAGCAGGAGAACTTCGACCTCACCAGTGGCTGGCGCAAAGCGCAGGGGCAGGCGGTCTATCTGTTCAACCCCTTCGCGGAAGACCTGCGTACGGCGCGGTGGAATCCGCTTCACTACGTCTCGGACGGTTCGTTCCGCGTCTCCGACGTCATGTCGCTCGCCGAGACGCTGTATCCCGACGGCGGTGGCGAACAGGGCTTCTGGGTCAGCCAGGCCCGCAACGCCTTCGTCGCGTTCACGATGTACCTGTTCGAGCGGCGCGACGCGGCCGGGGAGGGCAGCCGCCTGCAGACTCCGCGCGAGCCGACCCTTGGCGAGGTCTTCCGCATTTCGACTGGCGACGGCGAAGACCTGAAGAGCTACCTGCAGGGTCTGTCGCGCGAAAGCTTCGTCAGCGACACCACGCAGAACGCCTTCAGCAACCTGCTCTCGCAAGCCGACGACACGTTCGCCTCGATCATGGGCACGTTCCGCGAACCGCTGAACATGTTCCTCAACCCGGTGCTCGACGCGGCGACGAGCGGCAATGACTTCCTGCTCACCGATGTCCGCCGCAAGAAGATGACCATCTACATCGGCATCCAGCCGAACAAGCTGGCCGAGAGCCGGATCATCATCAACATGTTCTTCAGCCAGCTGGTGAAGCTCAACACCCGCGAGCTGCCGATGCACGACGCGACGCTGAAGCACCAGTGCCTGCTGCTCATGGATGAGTTCACCGCGCTCGGCCGCGTCGACATCCTCGCGAATGCCGTCTCCTTCATCGCAGGCTACAACCTGCGCCTGCTACCGATCATCCAGAGCC
Source organism: Luteibacter sp. NPDC104163 (assembly GCF_055584245.1). Taxonomy (NCBI): domain Bacteria; kingdom Pseudomonadati; phylum Pseudomonadota; class Gammaproteobacteria; order Lysobacterales; family Rhodanobacteraceae; genus Luteibacter; species Luteibacter sp. NPDC104163. Next base: position 431,257 of record NZ_JBVJMK010000001.1, on the reverse strand, counting down.
TCTCCCAGCTCGATGCTGTCTATGGCCCCGACATCGCGCGCAGCTTCGTCACCAACCATGCCCTGCAGATCGTCTACACCCCGCGCGAACAGCGCGACGCCAACGACTACTCCGAGATGCTCGGCTACACCACGGTCCGCCAGAAGAACATCACCCGCGGCCACGACGTAAGCATCAGCCACCACGAAGAACGCCGCGCCCTGATGTTGCCCCAGGAACTCAAGGCCATGGGCGCCGACAAGCAGGTGTTCTTCTACGAAGGCATCCCCCATCCGGTGATGGCGGACAAGATCCGCTACTACCAGGAGAAGTACTTCACCAGGCGGCTGAAGCCGAAGGTGGAGATTGAGATCTTGAAGGTGAAGGGCTTGAAGCCCTCGAAGGGAGTGTGATGAAGACGGGTAAAGGGAAAGCGTCGGCCGCCGTCGGCACTCGGTTTGTACTTGTTGATTGCGCTACATCCGATGACCTGCGCAGCAGCAAGAAGGGCCTCGTCGAATGAAACTAGGACTCTTATCGCTGGCGGCGATAGCCTTGTTGGCATCAGGATGTGGCTCGGCTGATTCGCAGAAGCGACCGCCAAGGCAGACGCACTTTCGCCATCACGCATTTTCCGCGGAATGCGGTAACACGCGTAGTTGCAGAGTGCTATACGCGAATCGATACCAGGTCGATCAGCTTGAAGGTGATGCGGTATCGAAGTTGATGGACGGCGTCATAAGGAGCGCGAGGCACGCGCAGATCGCAATACGAAACTTTCCTGATCCGGCCATCGTTTCCTGGCAATCCATGGATGGCGATAAGCATGAGGCCGAGATTGATATCGCCTCACTCTTCAAGAATCGGGTAGTCCTCCATGCGGAGCCTGTAGAGGAAGTCGAAGAAGACAGCGTGAACGGCGAGCCCACGATTATGTTGGTCGTCAATGATCGAACCGTTCAGGTGTATATGCAGTCGATGGTTTACCTGAAGAAGGCTCCCGGTAAGCAGGACGAAAGATATAAAGCTCGTCACGATTCAGTTCTTGCCTACTCGAAGACGTATTAAAGGAATGCAATGAAAGTCAAGGAAACTCACAAGATCGGTCGCGATGGAAGGCGGATAGATGGCGTGTCCACCAATCCCTCAACCATTCATGATTTGCGGTCATATGACGCCGCCGGGCATCTCCTAAGATCGATGAGGGTGCCGGTCCTTTTGCACGCAGATGATCCCCACGAGCGGCTCTTCATCGCGAATTTCGACGGGACTGGTAATGACGCGGATGGGGACCCGAATCACATGACGAATGTGGGGCGCTTCGCGAAGCAGATCGAGTCACACAATGACCCTCGCGTATCCACGTTCTATGTTGCGGGCCCCGGTACGCAATCGGGCTTCGTTCGGCGGCTGGTCGACGGCGCCATAGGATATTCCCATGACGAGCGCGTGGAGATCATGCGGCGCCATCTTTCCGCGAAAGTCGACGAATGGCTGGAACAGGATCCTCAGGCGCGCATCCGCGTTATCTCGACAGGCTTTAGTCGTGGCGGCGAGGAGGCAATGTCCTTCTCAGGAGACCTGCATGCGAACGGCGTGTATACGAAGGTCGGCCGACAACGAAACCAGTTGATTGAAGCAGGAACCGTTCCGCAAGCCGTTGCGCTGTTTGACCCGGTGGCGACGGGTCACCCAACCCGTCACGATCGCCGCGTGTCGCCATCAGTAGTGGCTGGCCTCCAGATTGTGGCCAAGGACGAGCGTCGGAGTCAGTTCCCGTCATCCATGATCATTCCGCAGGGACTCTCGGCCGACGGAAGGCTGCTTGCTATCACGGTGCCCGGGGCACATTCGGATGTTGGCGGGAGTTACCACGAAGACGGCTTGGCTCGTGCGAACGGCAACTTCGGGATCGACTTCATCAATGGCCTCAGTGAAACGAAGCTGCTTGACCGCTATCAGCTCTATGACGACATTCACCGGTATCCCGGTCATCGTTCGGAAGAGCACTCGTTCATCTACGACACGCGCGTGCACGATCGTCTGGGGACTCGTGGGGTGCGTGGTGCGCAGAAGGGAGCGCCAGATTGCCGTCCCGTGGTGAAGTGCGCGTTGCCCGAAGAGACGAGTGAGGAGGTCCTCGCCGAGGTTCCTGATAGGGCACGCGTGCAGGTGGGTCCGGTGCCTTCCGACGTCATGGACCTTGATCGCCAGTTTGGGCTCCAGTTGGAACAGGATTCGGATCAACCCGTGCGTCAGGAGGCTCACGAGCATGCGCCCGAAAGAGAGGACCGTCTAAGCCGGGCGGACGTGTTCGCAGAGCAACAGAGCCAGCCCATCCTGGATTCGGATGGCCGCATCGACGCTGCCCACGACAACCGCATCGAGTTCAGCCGTTTCCCCCGCCTCGACCCGGAGACTCCCGCCAGCCCTTCCCCCACCAGCCCAGCCCACCCAACCCACCGCGACCACCACCTCTACAACTCCATCCACGACCAGCTCAGCACCGTCCACAAGGAGGAGGGCATCACCCTAAGCCCCCAACAAATGGACCGCCTGGCCCATTGCTCGGTAGCCACGGCAAAGCAATGCGGCATGAGCGACGTGAGCCATCTTTCCCTCGGTCAGGACAAGCAGGGCAACCTGTTGCCGGAGGTGCACCTCTACCAGGCGTTCCGCGGTGACGTGGACGATCCGCGGACGAAGTGGGGCAAGCTCGATGCGCTGGAGGCGTTCCAGACGCCTGTCGAGACAGCGTCCCGTGACCTGCAGGTGGCGAACCAGCAGATGGACCAGGTCCAGCAGGATCAGCAGATGCGCATGGCCCAGCAGCAGGAGCAGGGGATGTCGATGTCCCGCTGATTCTGCGGGCCAGGCCTATGGCGCCCAAGGGCCCCAAGGCCCTAAGCTGTGCCTCGCGCCATCCTTACCGGGGAATCCATGCCTGCCGTCGACCGCAAGCACGTCGTCATCGCGTTCGTTGTGTTGCTTGTCCTCTACCACGCGGCAGAGGGCCTGGGCGGGCATGTTTTCCATAGCCTGCTGGTCAGCGGCATCTTCCTGGTGGCCATGCTCGCCGTGGCGTGGCCGCTCGGGCGCTGGCTTGGCTTCAAGGGCTACGACGCGTACGCGCTCGAGTGGCGTCGCAGCACGCCACTATTGCTCTGCGGTGGCCTGGTCCTCTCGCTGCTGCTGAAGTACGTATCGGTCTGCGTGGGTATGGGGCTCGGGGTCTTCCTGGCACGGCCACCGGAGACGGCGGCGGCTGCCGTCATGTCGTTCGTTTCGACGCTCCCCATGGCGCTCGCCATTACCTTCGTGCCGTCCATCGCCGAAGACATCCTCACCCACGGCTTCTTCTACCGCGCCACGCGTATTACCTGGTCACCGCGGGTGTTCGTGGTGATCTCCGCCGTGGTGTACCTGCTGAACCACGTCTACCGCCTTGGTGCAGGTCCGGGCGAATGGATCATGCTGTTCTGCTACGGCCTGGCTTACGCCACGGCCGTGGTTCGCACGGGCAACCTCTGGCTCGCGGTCGGCCTTCACTGGGGCTGGAACCTCGCCAACCAGCTGATCGACACGGTGCTGCCTTACGACAACGCGATGCCGCAGTGGTCGCCGTTGCTCTCGGCGGCGGCCCACGTCGTGATGCTCGGCATGCTGTTCGCGATCCCCGCCAATATCGAAGGCGACGACCTCCACCCCGATCCGGTCTGACGCCGGCTCAGAAGTGGACGACGAACGCCAGGGTCGTGGTCACCTGGCGACGCGAACCGAAGTCGCGTACGAGCGGACTATCCGCCGCATTGCCATAGAGCCGCGCATACGACACAGCCACGGCAAAGCCGGTGTGCTGCGAGGTCGGCACGAACGCGTCGTACTCAAGATTCGCCGAGTGCCAGCCCGCGCCCGGCTGGTACGGCGCCGTGCCAATCGCCTGGGCTTCGGTCGGGGTTATGCCAAAAAAGCGGCTCATGCCCGCGCCGTTCATGCCTTCGACCTGGAACTCCAGGGAGTGCTGGATATACCAGACATCCGGCAGCTGCCAGTCGGCATACAGGGCCGCGTAGGCACCCGCACCGTTTGTATCGTGCGCGACGTGGCCGCCCACGCTGAACTTCTTGTCGAACGCGTATTCGAGATACCCACCGCCCTGCCAACGCGGTGACAGCGAGGCGACCTTGCCGCCCAGCTGTGGGCCCAGTTCGTTGTGCGTGCGGCCCCAGAGCCAATTGCCGTACAGGCCGCCGTGCCAGTGTTCGCCATGGATCAGATCGATCGTGAGGCCGTCGGTCGTCGATATTTCCCCGACCCCGGGCAGCTCGATATCGATGTAAGGCACCGGCTGGTTGCGCGTGTGTTTCGACCCGGGCCAGCCTGGCATGCGTTGCACGCCCGCGCCGAACGCGTAGGTCGGCGTGTCGTCATCGGCATGCGCGGCGGGTATCAACACGAGCGCGGAAAGCAGGGCGAAGCACGTGCGGCGCATGCGGGCAATATGACAGGGCGAAGACACGAGCATGCCGAAAAGTCCTTACAAAATGCTTTCGCAAAAGGGAAAGGGGCTCGAAAGGATCTGCCCCTAGCCTTCGCAGCATCCTGAGAAACGGCTGCTTAGCTCGTGCTTACATTGCCAGACTGGAACATCCTGTGCGACTTCGACGGCACCATCGCCGTGGAGGACGTCATCGATTCGCTGCTCGACCGTTACGGCCGCCCGGGTTGGGAAGTGCTGGAGCGCGACTGGCGCGAAGGGCGCATCGGTTCGGCTGTATGCATGGCCGGGCAGGTCGCATTGCTCGACATGAGCGAAAGCGAACTGGCGACGCACCTCGATAGCCTGCACATCGACCACGGCTTTGCCGCTTTCGTGAAGGCCACGATCGACCTTGGCATTCCGCTGGAGATCGTGAGCGACGGCCTGGATCACGCGATCCACGCCATCCTGGCGAACCATGGCATCGACAGCCTGCCCACCGTCGCCAACGACCTGCGCCAGGCGGCTCCGCGTGCATGGAACCTGACGTCGCCGTTCAGCGCCGATGGCTGCCGCAGCGGCACCTGCAAGTGCGCGCGGGTCGAGTTAGCCCGTGCGCATGGTGGAAAGACCCTGCTTATCGGCGACGGCGCTTCCGACTTCTGCGCGGCTGACCGCGTGGACTTCGTGTTCGCCAAGAACCGCCTGATTGAACACTGCCGCGCCGCCGGCATCCCCTATGCGCCGATCGCCAGCTTCGACGAAGCCCTGGCGCTGCTTCCGGACCTGCTCGACGGCCGCCTGCCGCCGAAGACCGTCCTGCCCACTTCCGTGCCGAACATCGTGGACCTGCCTGCATGAACATCCTTACGCGCAACCCCGCCGTCGTCATCGATGACGAAGCCCTGCTTGCCGACGAAGCGAAGTACTGCTCGTTCGGCGATACCGTCCATTACGTCGATCCGCCGAAGATCTTCCGCCATGCGGAAGGCAGCTACATCTACGACAGCGAGAACATCCCGTTCCTCGACCTGCAGATGTGGTACTCGGCCGTGAACTTCGGTTACGGCAACCAGCGCCTCAACGACCGCCTCAAGGCGCAGATCGACCTGCTGCCGCAGGTGGCCAGCCAGTACCTGCACCAGGGCAAGATCGAACTCGCCAAGACCATCGCCGTAGATGCGAAGCAGAAGTTCGGTCTGGATGGTCGCGTCCACTTCAACGTCGGCGGTGCGCAGGCGGTGGAAGATTCGCTGAAGCTGGTGCGCAACGCCCGCGGCGGCAAGAGCCTGATGTTCGCTTTCGAAGGCGGCTACCACGGCCGCACGCTTGGCGCGTCGTCCATCACGTCCAGCTACCGCTACCGTCGCCGCTTCGGCCACTTCGGCGAGCGCGCGCAGTTCATTCCGTTCCCGTATCCGTTCCGCCGCCCGAAGGGCATGACGCCGGAAGAGTATTCCGATGCCTGCGTGCGTCAGTTCGAGCGCCTGTTCGAAACCGAATACAACGGCGTGTGGGATCCGAAGGTCGGTGAAGCCGAATACGCCGCGTTCTACGTCGAGCCGATCCAGGGCACGGGTGGCTACGTCATCCCCCCGAAGAATTTCTTCATCGACCTGAAGAAGGTGCTCGACAAGTACGGCATCCTCATGGTCGTCGACGAGATCCAGATGGGTTTCTGGCGCACCGGCAAGCTCTGGTCGATCGAGCACTTCGGCGTGACCCCGGACGTCCTCGTGTTCGGCAAGGCGCTCACCAACGGCCTGAATCCGCTGTCGGGTATCTGGGCTCGCGAGGAGCTGATCAATCCCACCATCTTCCCGCCGGGCTCGACCCACTCGACGTTCAATTCCAATCCGCTGGGTACCGCCCTCGGCCTGGAAGTGATCCAGATGGGTTACGAACTCGATTACGAGACCCGCGTGGCGGAGAAGGGCAAGCACTTCCTGGAGGGCCTGCGTGACCTGCAGAAGCGCCACAAGGAAATCGGTGACGTGGACGGCCTGGGCCTCGCCCTGCGCGCCGAGATCTGCACCGAAGATGGTTTCACGCCGAACAAGGCGCTGCTCGACTGCATGGTCGACATCGGCCTGGCCGGCGGCCTGACTCACGAAGGCAAGAAGATCGGTCTCGTGCTCGATGTTGGCGGCTGGTACAAGAACGTGATCACGTTCGCCCCGTCGCTCGACATCAGCCACGACGAAATCGACCTCGCCATCGCGTTGCTTGACCAGCTGCTTACGCTGGCCAAGCGCGGCTGACACCGGGTTGGTCTGCGATGGCCTTCGTGAACCAGCTTGAGCCGGATGCCCTGCTCAAGCATTTTGAGCGCCATCCGCCGCAGGGATTCTCACCCCTCCGTGCGGTGGATGGTGCTCCGCTTTTCGCGGCGGATTTCGATCTGCTGACGACCGCGGACGATGCACTGCGCCAGCGTGTCGCAAGACTTCCGCTACAGGCACTGGTCAGGCGCGCGCTCACGGTGCGCGCCTGCTTTGCCGGGACCACGGTCTCCGAGTATTCACTGTTCAGCAAGGCGAGTGATCCGGTGAAGGTTGCCGCGGACCTCGCTGATGCACAGGGCCGCACGCATCCCCTGCTGATCGTGAAGGACCTGGCCGTCGATTCGCCGCTGACCTCCGTCGCCGAACGTGGCTGGACGGCGCGCTTCGTCGATGCCGCGCGAGCGAAGGGCTATCTGATCGTCGAGGGTCAGGCCCTGGCGTACGTACCGATCGATTTCTCTTCCGTCGACGATTACCTCTCGCGGCTTTCCTCGTCCCGGCGGAAGAATCTCCGCCGCAAACTGCGCTCGCGTCAGCACCTGGAAGTCGCGTGCGTACCGACGGGCGACGCCTTCGCCGACGACGCGACGGTTGACGCCTTCTACACCCTCTTCGAGAACGTGTACGCCCAGAGCGACGTGCACTTCGACAAGCTTTCCCGCGACTTTTTCGCGGCCACCCTGCGTGAGCCTGGCGGGGTGGTATTTACTTACCGGCATGAAGGCCGGCTCATCGGCTGGAACCTCTGCTACGAGCACGGCGGGAAGCTGGTCGACAAGTACATCGGCTTTGCCTATCCGGCGGCGCGTGAGCTCGACCTGTACTTCGTCAGCTGGTTCGTCAACCTCGAGTACGCACTTGCGCGGGGGCTGACCCACTATGTCGCCGGGTGGACCGATCCCGAGGTGAAGCGGAGCCTGGGGGCGCGCTTCCACATGACGCGACATGCCGTCTATATCCGCAACCCGTTTCTCCGGGCGGTCGCCTCTCGCCTTATCCATCACTTCGAACCCGATATGCACTGGGCATCCGATGACCTCGCAACCCATCGTCCTTGATCTCGACGGGTCGGTCGGTGAGCTACCGGACCGTCTGGTACTGCCGCTGCGGGAGCACGAGGAGGGCGTGCGCTTCGGCTGTTCGCTCGGCAAGCTTCGACGCTTGGGCCAGACCCTCGACGCCTCGTTGCCTCGTGAGCACGGCACGGTGTTCCTGGGTAGCGGGGATTTCCATCATCTGACCTGGCCGCTGGTGGCGCGCGTCCGTGGCGAGCAGGCGTTCCAGGTCGTGGTGCTCGACAATCATCCTGACAACATGCGCTTCCCGTTCGGCGTGCACTGCGGCTCATGGGTGCGTCGGGTGGCCGCGCTGCCACGGGTCAGCCATGTCCACGTCGTCGGCATCACCTCGCAGGATATCGGCAAGGGCCATGCCTGGGAGAACTACCTTGCCCCGCTGAAGAACGGCAAGCTCACGTACTGGTCGAATGGGGTGGATACGGGCTGGGCTAACAGGCTCGGTGTGGGCGACGCGTTCCGCTCGTTCAGCAGCAGCGACGCGATGGTGGACGCGTTCGTCTCTTCCCAGACCCGCGCAGGGCAACCGGTGTACCTCTCGATCGACAAGGACGCCTATGCGCCCGAGGTGGCGACGACCAACTGGGACCAGGGCACCCTGAGCGAAGACGGCGGCGCGGCGATCATCCACAGCCTGCGCGGCCGCATCCTCGCCAGCGATATCACGGGCGATATCTCGCGCTACACCTACAAGACATGGTGGAAGCGGCGGCTCAGCGCCATGGACGATCAACCCGACATTGACCCGCTACGCCTGCGCGACTGGCAGGAGCAACAGCACGCGTTGAATCTCCGCCTGCTCGCGGCGATTCATGCTTAGGGACTCGGTTTAGAAGCCGCAATACGTCGAGGGCGGCCTGCATGTAGCCAATCGCGCTACGAACGTAACCGAATTGGCTACGTTCGTTACCAGCGCCCGATCAGATGCTGCACAAGAAGGCTAACCAGCGCGACAGCAGCCCACGTACCAAGGCCGAGCAGGATGGGCCGCGGGCCGGTTTTCGCCATGCGGCGCAGGTCGGCGGAGAGGCCGATGGCGGTGAGCGCGACGATGATCAGGCACTCGGCGATGAAATGGATCACCGGGACGATCGATTCCGGTACCAGTCCGGCGGTACGCACACCCGAGGCGACCAGGAACCACAGGATGAACCAGGGAAAAATCTTGGCGAGGCTGAAGTCGCCGGCGCCGCCGCGCTTCTGCTTCCATGCCACGATGAAAGCGATGGCGAGGCTGATGGGAATGATCAGCGTGGCGCGGGTGAGCTTCACGATGGTCGCGTAATCGCCCGCGGCGTGGCTGTAGCTGTAGCCGGCTGCGACCACCGACGAGGTGTCGTTGATCGCCGTGCCCGCCCACAGGCCGAAGCCGAGGTCGGAGAGGCCAATGGCATGGCCAAGCAGCGGGAAGAGCAGCACGGCAACGAGGTTGAACAGGAAGATGGTGCTGATGGCGAACGCCGTGTCATGGTCGTCCGGCTTGATGATCGGCACGACGGCGGCGATGGCCGAGCCGCCACAGATGGCGGTACCTATCCCGATCAGCACCTGCAGCTTGTCGTGCACGCGTAGCACGCGGCCGAGTATCCAGGCGGTGAGCCCGGCGGCCGCCACGGTGGCGAGCGTGACAGAAAGTGACTCGAGGCCCGTCTTCGCGACCTGGTTGAGGCTCAGGCCGAAACCAAGGGCAATGATCGACCACTGCAGGATCTGCTTGCCGGCGAAACGGATGCCTGGCTGGAACCGGGCCGAGGGTGCCGCGAAGTGCCGCACGAGGATGCCGAGGACGATGCCGCAGACGGCACCGCCAACCAAGGGCATGAGGCGGCCCAGACCGAACGCAACGGCTGCGACAGCGAGGGCGAGGGCGAGGCCGGGGAGGCGGGATTCGGGTTGGGGTGCGGCGGTAACGGCGGACACGGGCAGAGCCTTTTCACTTGGGACGCCGATATTGTCCCGCCAGCCATCCCATAAGCATATTGAAAATAGCTGATCGGATGCATAAGGTTCGCTTATGCACGCCTTCAGCCCGCGCCAGCTCGAAGTCTTCGTCGACATCGCAACCACCGGTAGCGTGCGCGCCGCCAGCGAGCGCCTCCACCTCAGCCAGCCGGCAGCGTCCATGGCGCTGGGTGAGCTGGAGCGCCTGATCGGCGAGCCGCTGTTCGACCGGGAGCGTGGCCGCCTGCGCCTCAACGACCGCGGCCGCAGCCTGCTACCGCTCGCGCGTGAACTGGTCGAGCGCCATGCGGAATTCGCCCGCCGCGCTTCAGGCGCGGTCACGGGCCTCGCCGGCGAACTACGCGTGGGCGCGAGCAACACCGTGGGCAATTACCTCGTCGGTGACCTCGTCGGTCCGTTCGTCGATACGCACGCCGCGGTGGCCTTGCGCCTTACGGTAGCCAACACCGACCGCATCGCCCGCGGGGTGCTGGATCACGACGTGGACATCGGATGCGTCGAGGGGCCAGTCACGCACCCCGCGCTCGAAGCACGACCGTGGCGCGAAGATCGCCTGGTCGTCTGCGCGCGCCCCGGCCACGCCCTCACAGGAAAGAAGCGGCTGAAGCGCGAAGACTTCGCGGGCGAACGTTGGGTGCTTCGTGAGCGAGGTTCGGCCACGCGCGCCCTGAGCGAACGCGCGCTGGCCGAGCTTCCGGAAGGCCGGACCGTGCTGGAGCTGGACCAGTCCGAGGCCATCAAGCAGGCGGTGATCGCCGGCCTGGGCATCGCATGCCTGCCGGAGGTGGCCGTCGTGGACGCCGTGGCGACCGGGCGCATGGTGGTGTTGCCGACGCCGTTCCTCGACCTGCGCCGGACGCTGTCGGTGCTGCTACACCGGCAGCGATACCGCGGCGCGGTGCTGGAAGCGTTCCTGGCGACCCTTACCTGAGGACGCAGCGGTTCTTGCCGCCACGCTTGGCCTCGTACATGGCCTCGTCGGCGGTTGAGACGAGACGGTCGTATGCATCGCCCGGCTGGAACAGCGTGACGCCGATGCTCGCGCCGATTTTCGCCGGGATACGCAGGTCCGCGACATTCAGCGTGTAGGGCTCGGCGACGGTATCGCACAGCGACTGGCAGCGGGCCAGCGCCGCGCTGCCGTCACCCGTGTCATGCAGGAGCACCGCGAACTCGTCACCGCCGAGGCGAGCCACCGTATCGGTACCCCGCGTGCGCGCATCGATGCGCGCGGCGATCGCCTTCAGCAGTTCGTCGCCGGCGGCATGGCCGTGGCCATCGTTGACGCCCTTGAACCCGTCGATATCGATATACGCGAGGGCGAAGGGCGCGCCGCCCGTATTCGCCGCGGCCAGTGCGGCTTCGAGCCGCTCGCGGAACAACACGCGGTTGGGCAGGCCGGTGAGCGCATCGTGCGTCGCCTGGTGGCGGACCAGCTGTTCCATGCGGGTGCGCTCGGCGACCTCGCTGGTGAGCTGCTGGTTGCGCACGGAGAGCTCATCGAGCGCATGCTGCAGAAGCGCGCGCGCCCGGTACAGCTCGAGGAAGATCTTCACCTTCGACTGCAGGATCGCGTCGTTGATCGGCTTGGCGATGTAATCCACGGCGCCCGCCGTATAACCCTTCATCCGGTTGATATCGTCGGCGTAGGCGGCCGTGACGAAGATGATGGGGGTCTCGCTCAGGTGCTCCGTCTCGCCGATCAGCTCGGCGACTTCGAAGCCATCCATACCCGGCATGTTCACGTCGAGCAGGACCAGGGCGAACTGGTGGTCGAGGCAGAGCGCGAGGGCATCGTTGCCATTCGCGGCCTCGAAGATATCGGCGTCCGCGCGGGCCAGCAGGCGGCGCATGGCGACAAGGTTGGCCGGCGTATCGTCGACGACAAGGATCTTGGGGCGGATCGGGGTCATGGCATGCACAGTTCGTTGAGTCTTTGCGCGATCTGGTCGAGGGGCAGGCAGGCGTCGGCGCCCGCGATATCGAGTCCGGCCCGCGGCATCGCATCGGATACCGCTGTTGCCGGGTCCTCGACCACCGCGTAGCCACCCGCGTGCCTTACGGCCTTCAGGCCGTTGGCGCCATCCGAATTGGCGCCGGTCATCAGCACGGCCACGAGGCCGTCTTGCCATGCACCGGCGGCTGTTTCGAACAGCACGTCGATCGATGGCCTTGCATAGGTTACCCGCGCATCCACGCTAAGCGAAAAATGCGCGTTCGGTTCCACCAGCAGGTGGTAGCCGCTGGGTGCCACGTGCACCACGCCCGGGTCCGCCGGCGCGCGCTCCGCGGCTTCCACGACGGGCAGGGCAGAGACACGGGCGAGCAGTTCCACCAGCAGCGAAACATCCGCCGAGCCCGTGTGGCAGCAGACGACCACGGGCACGGTCAGCCGCTTGTCGAGCCGCGGCAGCACGTGCTGCAAGGCGGCGAGGCCGCCGGCGCTACAGCCCATGGCGATGGCGGTACGCGGCTTCATCGCGCCAGTGGCCTCGCGCTGGTACCACCGGCCTGGTAGATCCGCAGCCCGGCATCGATATCGACGAAGCTGCTGGCCGCCGGCGAGAAGTCGATGTTCTCGCGCGTCCCGAGGCAAAGGAAGCCGCCGCGGACCAGGCTGTCGCGGAACAGGGCCAGCGTGCGGTCCTGCAAGGCGTTGTTGAAATAGATGAGCACGTTGCGGCACAGGATGAGGTGTGCCTCGCAGAACACCTCATCGGTGACCAGGTTGTGGTTGAAGAAGGTGACGTTACGGCGCAGGCGCTGGTCGAGCTTGATGAAGTCGTAGCGCGCGCTGTAGTAGTCGCTGAAGGACTTCAGTCCACCGGCTTCGATGTAGTTGCGCGACCAGTCGCGCGCATCGCGGGTGGCATAGATGCCCTCCGCGGCCGCCTGCAATGCGGCGTCGTTGAAGTCGGTGGCGTAGATCCGCATGCGGTCGTAGAGGCCGGCCTCCTCGAGGAGGATGGCCAGCGAATAGACTTCCTGCCCATGCGCGCAGCCGGCCTGCCAGATGTTGATCTCCGGATACGAGGCGAGCACCGGCAGGACCTTGTCACGCAGCGCACGGAACACCGGCGGGTCGCGGAACATCTCCGACACGGGCACGGAAAGGCCTTCGATGACCCGGGTGACGAAACCATCCTCGTGCAGCAGGCGCCGGTTCAACTCACTGATGGTGCCCGCATCATGCGTGCGCACGAGTTGCTGCACGCGCCGCTTCAGTGAAGCGGGCGCGTACTCGCTGAAGTCGTAGCCGTGCGCGCGCTGCATGGCGCGGACGAACAGCTCGATTTCGATATCCTCGATATCCACCTCAGACCCGGGCCGGCAGCCAGACGCGGATCATCGAGAGCAGCCGGTCCACGTCGATCGGCTTGGACAGGTAGTCGTTAGCGCCCGCTTCGAGGCACTTCTCCCTGTCCCCGCGCATGGCTTTCGCCGTGAGCGCGATGATCGGCACGTTGGCCACCGCGGGTTTGGCGCGGATCGCCCGCATGGTGTCGTAGCCATCCATCACCGGCATCATGATGTCCATGAGCACGAGTTCCAGCTCGGGATCCTTGTCCAGCGCGTCGAGCGCCTTCTGGCCGTCCTGCGCCATGACGACATCGATGCCCTTGCCACGCAGCACCTTCGACAGCGCGAACAGGTTGCGCATGTCGTCGTCGACCAGCAGCAGGCGTCGGCCACGCAGGTCGCCTTCATCCATGCCGCGCGCCGCCGTCGGCCGTTCCGCCGCCGCCGCTGCGCCACCGTGGCGGATCGAGTGCAGGAACAGGCTCACCTCGTCGAGCAGGCGGTCGGGCGAGCGGGCGCCCTTCACCACGATGCTGTCGGTGTACTGGCGGATCTTCATGCTCTCTTCGCGCGAGAGATCGCGCCCGGAGTACACGACCACGGGCGGCGTGTGCCCGGATTGGGAAAGCTGCTCGAGGAACTCCATGCCCGACATGCCGGGGAGGCCCAGGTCGAGCACGATGCAGTCGTAGGCCGTTTCCTGGGTCTTCGCGAGCGCCTCTTCGCCGGACCCGGCTTCCTCGATCACCACGTTGTCGTCTTTCAGCAGGGTGCGCACGGCCGCGCGTGCGCTGGCGTCGTCATCGACCACCAACAGGTGGCGGGTACGCCCCTCGGCGAAATGGAGCAGGCGGTCGAACGCGGTGGCGATCGATTCGCGGCTCACCGGCTTGGTGAGGAAGCCGACGGCGCCCAGTTCCATGCCGCGGCTCGCATCGTCCGTGGCCGAGATGAAATGGACCGGGATGTGCCGCGTGGCGGCATCGTGCTTGAGGCGGTCGATGACGGTCCAGCCATCCATGCCGGGCAGCATGACGTCGAGCAGGATGCCGGTCGGGCGGTACTGGCGGGCTAGCGCGAGCCCGGTCTCACCGTCCGCGGCGGCCAGCACGCGGTGGCCCTTGCGGTGGATCATGTCGGCCAGGATGCGCGCGAAGGCGGGATCGTCCTCGACCACGAGGATGATGGTGTCGCCCGGTGCCAGCGCGGCGCGGTCGTCGTCGATCGATTCGGCGATGAGCGATGGCGATAGCGGCAGGGTCGCCTCCGCGGCCGCCTGTTCGCGGGAGACCGGGTCGGTGCGTTCACCGGCGGAATCGGGCGCATCCTCCGGCAGGAAAATGGTGAAGGTGCTGCCCTGGCCGACAGCGCTTTCCAGCGTGATGTCGCCGCCCATCAGCATCGCGATGCGCCGCGAAATGGCGAGGCCGAGGCCGGTGCCGCCGTACTGGCGGCTGGTGCTCGCATCGACCTGTTCGAACGCGTGGAATACCCGCTGGAATTTGTCAGGCGGGATGCCGATGCCGGAGTCGGTCACCGCGATGCAGATGGCGCGCTCCGGATCGAGCCCGGCGGGCAACGCGGCGCCGCGCGCGGGGCGGGCGATGTGCAGGCGCACGCTGCCATGCGAGGTGAACTTGAACGCATTGCTCAGCAGGTTGTTCACCACCTGCTCGAGCTTGCCCCCGTCCGTACGGATAGTGGCCGGCAACCCATCCTCGAGCTTCACCTCGAAAGCCAGCTTCTTTTCCTGTGCCACGTGGTTGAACGTGCGGCCGAGCGTGCGCGCGAGGTCGGCCAGCGGGAGCGTGTCGACCATCAGCTCCATCTTGCCGGCCTCCACCTTCGACAGGTCGAGGATGTCGTTGATCAGGCGCAGCAGGTTGGAGCCGGCGTCGTGGATGATCCGCGCGGACTCGACCTGTTCACCGGTGAGGTTCTCTTCGTCGTTATCGGCGAGGCTGCGCGACAGGATCAGCAGGCTGTTGAGCGGCGTACGCAGCTCGTGCGACATGTTGGCGAGGAACTCGGACTTGTACTGGCTTGCGCGGGCCAGCTCCTCGGCCTTCTCGTGCGTTTCCTTCTGCAGGGCCTCCAGCGCATCCTTCTGGTGGTTCAGGGTCAGGCTCTTTTCGCGGAGTTCCTCGTTCGAGGCATGCAGTTCTTCCGTCTGCACGCGCAACTCTTCCTCGGACGCGATCAGCCGCTGCGACTGCTCCTGGAGCTCCGCGGTCTTCGCATGCAGCTCGCTGTTGGTCGTCTGCAGGGCATCCTGCTGGTGGCGCAGCGCCTCTTCGGACGCGCGCAGTTCATCGGCCTGGCTCTGGGTCTGCCCGAGCAGGTCATGCGTGCGCAGGGCGCGCGCCAGGTTTTCCAGCGAAAGCGCAGCGATCGGCATCAGCTCGTCGAGCAGGCGTTCCTGCAGGCCGGTGAGGTGTTCGAAGCTGGCGATCTCGATGACGCCGAGCAGGGTGTCACGGGACATCACGGGCACGACGACGACGCTGCGTGGTGCGGCCTCACCCGTGCCGGAGTGGATCCGGGTGTAGTCGTCCGGGATGTCCTGGAGGGTGATGGCATGGCCGTTGGCGGCGGCCTGGCCCACCAGGCCCTCGCCGAGCGCGTATTCCGTGGTCACGTGGCGGCGCTGGCGGAAGCCGTAGCTCCCGGTCAGCTCGAGGCGCCGGGTGTCCTCGCGGTAGATGTAGAACACGCCGACGCCGGCCTTCAGCGACGAGACCAGTTCCGACACCAGCGCCTCGGCAAACTCGCGGTACGTGGTGCACTCCTGCAGGCGGTTGGAGATCGTAGTGATCGCGGACTTGAGCCAGGTCTGGCCGGCCGTCTCGATCGCCATGGTCTTGAACACCTGCAAGGAGCGGGCGATCTCGCCGATTTCGTCGCGGCGGGTCAGCTGGCGCACTTCGATCGTGTGGTCGTGGGCGGCCAGGCGCGTCATCAGCTCGGTCATGCGCACGAGCGGCCGCGTGATGAGGCGGAAGGTCATGGCGATGACGAGCCCGCCGACCAGCAGGCACAGCAGCAACGAAATGATGTCGACGGCCTGGGTCGTCGCCAGGGTCGTGTCCAGCGCGGCGTTGCGCCGGTCGAGCAGGCCGCGTTCGGTCACGGCCATCTCATCGACGAGCTTGCGGATGTCGCTCATCACCACGGTCCGGCGGGCGAAGTAGTCCCGGCGGATGCCATCACGGGCGAGGGCGCCTTCGGGCGTCACCGCATTGCCGATGGCTCGCATGGGCTCCATGCCGGTCTTCACCGCCTCGGTCTTCCACCGATCGAGCATGTCGCGGAGCCGGTCAAGCCGGCCCTCCTGCAGCGGGTTGTCGACGGTGAGCTCGCGCAGCTTCGCCAGGCTTGCCGACAGATCCCGGTCGGCGGCCTCGAAGTCCGCATATTCGGTATCGTTCTGGGTCAGCATGTAGCCGCGCGCGGCGACCTGCCTTTGCTGCGCGTCCGCGCCCACATCGGCCAGGGTGAGCAGGACCACATAGGTGTGGGTCGCCCAGGCACGGGTATCCCTCTCGCGTCCCAGGGAAACCAGGTTGGCGATGCACGCCGCCACGAACAGGGCGAGCAGGGCGCCGATGGCGAGGATGATCTTGCGCTGGAGGGGCTGGTCGGCCAGCCAGTTGCGCTGCTTGTCGGTGGAAGTCATGCGATGACCGGTAGTGGGACGGGGTGCGGCGCTTCGCCGTAGTTAGTACTACGAATCAACAGGCGCCTTCCTTGGCGGGCAACACAGTATCGGCAGGTTATGCGACGGGCTTGATGCGGCGGCGTGCCCAGAACGGCGGGACCAGGGTCCCACGGCGGATGGCGATGGCCAGCAATATCGCCGTCAGCGTGGAGCAGATGCAAAGGGCGACCACCGATGCCTCGGCGCCGAACTCGCCGCCGGTGAGCCAGTCCGGCCCCTGCAGGGTCGAGGCGAGCCAGCCCTTCTGCGCGAAGCCCGATACCGCGATGCCATAGAACGGCCCCTGGGTGACGTTCCAGGCGGCATGCAGGCCCATGCACAGCCACAGGGAGCGGGTCACATGGTAGATCAGGCCAAACAGCAGGCCGGCCTCCAGGGCGATCGCGAGGGCGCTCCAGACGGTGGCATGCGGGTTCCAGATGTGCAGGAAGCCGAACACCGCGGCTGACAGCAGGAGGGCGATCCACGTGCCCAGGCCTTCCTCGATGATGCGGAACAGGACGCCGCGGCTGACGATCTCCTCGAGCACGCCGGGTCCCACGCCAAGCCCCAGGATGAGGCCCAGCCAGGGGACGTCCGGGTTGGTGCCGTGGACGACGTAGGCGCCGAGTGCCCACAGCGCGCCGACCACCAGCGAGAACAGGACGAAGCCGCCGACGATCCCGGCCAGTACGTGCGGGGCGAACTTGCGCGCCGCCAGCTCGTCCACCCGGCGGTTCTCGATCGAGCGCACGAGCAGCCAGTAGGCGAGGACCACGGGGAGCAGGTGGAAGACCTCGTCCAGCACGGTGATCTCGCCGGACGTGGCCGCGCCGCCCGAAGGGCCGAGGCTGGCGTGGATGCGGCCGGTGACCATCCCGATCAGGAAGAGGCTGACGAAGAAGATCACGATGCGCGCCACCGGCGAGCGGAGCAGGCGGGCGGGGAGCGATGGTGGCGGGGCGGCTTCGTTGGCGGACATGGCTCGGGGCTTGTGGCGGATGCGTGGTGCAGTCTACGCAGGCATGATGGTGCTCCGATACAAGATCGTTCCCCGTCCGCCCGGTATCGTTCCGGAACGGAAGCGCACTGGCCCCGAAAACACCGGAATCACCGATGTCGACGCTGCAAGATAACGATCCTTCGAGCCCGATGAACCGGAAGGAGCAGACCTTCCCCCGCCTCAACGACGACATGGCGGCGCGCATCGTCCGCTACGGCGTCGAGGAGCTGGTCCCCAAGGGCACCATGCTCTTCCAGCGCGGCCAGCGCCGCATCGACTATTTCTTCGTCCTCGAAGGCAGCATCGAGATCTTCGACGTGGGCGATGACGGCCAGCCGCGCATCGTCGTCGTCCATGGCGTGCACCAGTTCACCGGCGAGGTGGATCTGTTCAGTGGTCGCCAGACCATGGTGAACGGCCGTGCCGGCGTCGACTCGCGCCTGGTCCGTGTCGATCCCGCCGGGTTCCGCCGGCTGGTCACGGGCGAGCCGGATATCGGCGAAGTCATCATGCGGGCCTTCATCCTGCGCCGGGTCGGCCTGATCCAGAGCGGCCAGGGTGGCGTGCTGCTGGCGGGTTCGGCGCATGCCGCGGATACCGTGCGGCTGCGCAGCTTCCTCATCCGCAATGGCTATCCACACCGCCTGCTCGATACCGACCGGGATGACGACGCGCGCCACCTGATCGAAGGTTTCGGCCTGCAGCCGGATGAATGCCCGGTGGTGATCCTTCCGGACCGGCGGGTCCTGCGGTGTCCCGCGACCGCCGAGCTGGCCGACGAACTGGGGATCACGATCGAGCTGGACAGCGACCATGTATACGACGTCGCTGTGATCGGTGCGGGCCCAGCGGGTCTTGCTGCCGCTGTGTACGCCGCCTCCGAAGGCCTGGACACCGTGGTCCTCGAGGGGCTGGCCCCGGGTGGGCAGGCCGGTACGAGTTCGAAGATCGAGAACTACCTTGGGTTCCCGACTGGCATCTCGGGTCAGGCGCTCGCGGGGCGCGCCCAGGTCCAGGCCATGAAGTTCGGCGCGCACATGGCCGTGGCGCGGGAAGTACGCAACATGGATTGTTCCGCGCATCCCTACCGCCTCCACCTGTGCAACGACACCGTGGTGACCGCGCGCGCGGTGGTGATCGCCACGGGCGCCCGTTACCGCAAGCTGGCCCAGGTGGATTACGAGCGCTTCGAAGGGCAGGGCATCCAGTACGCCGCCACGGCGATGGAAGCCACGCTCTGCGCCGGCGAAGAGGTCGTGGTGGTCGGTGGCGGCAACAGTGCCGGCCAGGCCGCGGTGTTCCTTGCGCGGACGGCAAAACACGTACATATCCTGGTCCGCGGCGAAGGCCTCGCCTCCACGATGTCGGATTACCTCGTGCAGCGCATCCTGCAGTCGCCCAGCATCACGCTGCACCCGTACTGCGAGATCGACCATCTCGATGGCGACGCGTACCTGCGCGAAGTCGGCTGGTATTGCGTGAAGACCAACCTACAGACGCGGGTGACGGTGGCGGCGCTGTTCGTCATGATCGGTGCCGAGCCCAACACCGCATGGCTGCAGGGCTGCCTCGACCTCGACAAGAAGGGCTTCGTGCTCACCGGCCGCGATGCCGATGGCTACGCCACGCCATCACCGTATGCGACCACCTTGCGTGGCGTCTTCGCGGTGGGCGATGTGCGCTCGGGTTCGGTCAAGCGCGTGGCGGCAGGAGTAGGCGAGGGCTCGGTCGTGGTCCACGCCATCCACCGTTTCCTCCACCCCTCACCGGTCTGACCCTGCTGTTGTGGGAGCGCGCTTGCGCGCGATGGGTGCTTGCCGCACCCCCGATCGCGCGCAAGCGCGCTCCCACGACGGCGATCGATCAGACGTCGATCGAAGCCGCGTGCTCGCGCGTGGCTGAGAAACGCACCTGCGGCCAGCGCTCCTGCGCAAGCTGGAGGTTGACGCGGGTGGGTGCGAGGTAGACCAGCTCGCCGGCCGCATCGATCGCGAGGTTGGCGGCGTTCTTTTCCTTGAACTCCTCCAGCTTCTTCTCGTCGCTGCAATGCACCCAGCGGGCGGTGGCCACACCTACCTGCTCGAACGACGAATCGACGTTGTATTCGTCCTTCAGGCGGTACGCGACCACATCGAACTGCAGCACGCCCACCGCGCCGAGGATCAGGTCGTTCGACATGAGCGGGCGGAAGAACTGCGTTGCGCCTTCTTCGGACAGCTGGGCCAGGCCCTTCTGCAGCGCCTTCATCTTCATCGGATCGCGCAGTCGCGCGCGGCGGAACAATTCCGGCGCGAAGTTGGGGATACCCGTGAACGACAGGCCTTCGCCTTCGGTGAACGTGTCACCGATGGTGATGGTGCCGTGGTTGTGCAGGCCGATGACGTCACCCGGATAAGCACGCTCGACGATTTCACGATCGCTCGCCATGAAGGTCAGCGCGTTCGCGATGCGCACTTCCTTGCCGGTGCGCGTCTGCTGCATCTTCATGCCGGCGGTATAAGTGCCCGAGCAGATGCGCATGAACGCCACGCGGTCGCGGTGCGCCGGATCCATGTTCGCCTGGATCTTGAAGACGAAGCCGGTGAGCTTTTCTTCCTGCGGCAGCACTTCACGCGTGAGCGTATCGCGCGAGCGCGGCGAAGGCGCGTGCTCCACGAAGAACTCGAGCAGCAGCTCCACGCCGAAGTTATTCACGGCGGAGCCGAAGAACACTGGCGTCTGCTTGCCTGACAGGTACGCGTCCACGTCGAACGGGTTGGATGCACCGAGCACGAGCTCGAGCTCGTCGCGGGCTTCCTGCAGCGCCGCTTCGCCAATGCGCGCGACCAGTTCGGGGTTGTCCAGGCCGCCCTTGAAGATCGTCGAATCCTGACGCGTGAAGTTCTTGCCCGGCTCGAAGATGTGCACCTCATCGAGCAGCACGTGGTACACGCCCTTGAGGCGCGAGCCCATGCCGATCGGCCAGGTCACCGGCGCGCAGGCAATGCCCAGCACCGACTCCACCTCATCGAGCAGTTCGATCGGCGAGCGGCCCTCGCGGTCGAGCTTGTTGATGAAGGTCATGATCGGCGTATCGCGCAGGCGGCACACTTCCATGAGCTTGATGGTGCGTTCTTCCACGCCCTTCGCGCAGTCGATCACCATCAGCGCGGAGTCGACCGCGGTGAGCACGCGGTAGGTATCTTCCGAGAAGTCCGCGTGGCCCGGGGTGTCGAGCAGGTTCACGATGGCCCCGTTGTACGGGAACTGCATGACCGAGGAGGTGACCGAGATGCCGCGTTCCTTTTCCAGCGCCATCCAGTCGGAGGTGGCGTGGCGGGCCGCCTTGCGGCTCTTCACCGAGCCGGCCATCTGGATCGCGCCGCCGAACAGCAGCAGCTTTTCGGTCAGGGTGGTCTTGCCGGCGTCAGGGTGGCTGACGATGGCGAAGCTGCGCCGCCGCTTGGTCTCGGTGAGGTGTGAAGACATGGAATCTGGGGTCGCGTCGAAGGGCTAACCCCATATTCTAGCGCGGAATTACCCCTTGAAGGCCGCCTCAAGCCAGTCCGGCACGGCGATGCCCTTTTCGCGCAGGAAGGCGGGGTTGAACAGCTTGGCCTGGTAGCGCATGCCGCTGTCGCACAGGGCCGTGACCACGGTGTGGCCGGGGCCCAGGTGGCGGGCCAGGCGGATGGCGCCGGCGATATTCACACCGCTGGACAGGCCGACGCAGTAGCCCTCCTGGCGGAGCAGGGCGTGGATCTCGGGGACGGACTCGGTATCCGGGATGCTCCAGGCCAGGTCGATCGGGGCGTCGAGAAAATTGGCGGTGAGCCGGCCATTGCCGATGCCTTCGGTGATCGAGCTGCCTTCGGCCTTCGCTTCGCCGGTGTTGATGTAGCTCGCCAGGGCCGAGCCGGCGGGATCGGCCAGCGCCACCAGGATGTCCTTGCGCCGGGCCTTCAGGGCCCGGCCCACGCCCGCGATGGTGCCACCCGTCCCGGAAGCGCTGGCAAAGCCATCGATCTGGCCGCCGGTCTGCTCCCAGATCTCGGCGCCGGTGTGGTCTTCGTGCCACTGGCGGTTGGCGAGGTTGTCGAACTGGTTGGCGAACCATGCGCTGCCCGTGTCCGCGGCGTTCAGCTCCGCGGCGATCCGCCGGGCGGTGGCGGCGTAATGGTTCGGATCGGTCCAGGGCGCGGCCGGCACGAGCCGGACATCGGCGCCCGCGGCACGCAGGGCGTCGATCTTCTCGCGGCTCTGGGTGTCCGGCATGACGATGATGGTGCGGTACCCGCGGCTGTTGCCCAGCAGGGACAGGCCGATGCCGGTGTTCCCCGCCGTGCCTTCGACCAGCGTGGCCCCGGGCCGGAGCAGGCCCTGCCGCTCGGCGTCGTCCAGCAGGCCCAGCGCCGTGCGGTCCTTCACCGACCCGCCCGGGTTCAGGAACTCGGCCTTGGCCAGGATCTCGCAGCCGGTGGCCTCCGAGGCCTGGCGCAGGCGAAGGAGGGGCGTGTGGCCGATGCCGGCGCTGAGGGTGGGGTAGGTAGCCATGGCCCCGATGTTAACCCGCCATGGCCCCCAGTTCCCTGTGGGAGCGCGCTTGCGCGCGATGGCCCTGGCGGCAACCCCCATCGCGCGCAAGCGCGCTCCCACAACGACGTACCGCAAGAACTTTGGATGTTTAGACGTCTATACGGCTGTTGACATGCATGGTGGTGGCGCGTAACCTCGGTTCCACTCATCGAGACCGGCTGAGGGACAGGCCCTTTGAAGCCGGGGCAACCTGCGGATTTCCGCAACGGTGCCAACTCCTGCGGTGCGTGGTTCGCCACGCAACCCGATAGATGGGCATGTCCAGACCGGGCGCGATTCCGCGTGCCGTGCCTGGCAGTCCGGCTACAGGTCTCCGCAGGGCTCGACCCGACAGGAACCCGGACATGCCAGCAGAGCCCCTCACCGTGATCCCCCTCCCCGAAGTGGCTGACGCCGCCGCGCCACGTGGCGCTGCCGATCTCACCGAGCAGCGCGGCACCCGCCGCGTTTCCTTCACGCCGAAGTACGGCAGCGAAGCGATCCAGGCCGACGTGCGTTACCTCTGGTGCGGCGCGCCGAACGCACCGACGGTGATCGTGCAGGGCGGTATCTCGGCGACGCGCGATGTCTGCGCCGGTCGCGAGCGCCAGGGCTGGTGGCAGGAGCTGGTATCCGAAGGCGGTGCCATCGACCTCACCCAGTGCCGCGTGCTCTCGATCGACTGGCTCGTGCCGGCCGACATCGGCGGGGTGGATTCGGTCTCAAGTGAAGACCAGGCCGCGGCGCTTGCCGCGCTGGTCGACGAACTGGGCATCGGCCGCGTGCATGCCTTCATCGGTTCCTCGTACGGCGCCATGACCGGCCTCGCATTCGCCGCGAACCACGCCGACAAGGTGAAGTCGCTCGTGTTGCTGGCCGGCGCGCATCGCCCGCACCCGCTCTCCACCGCGCAGCGTTCCGTGCAGCGCGGCATCGTTCGCCTCGGCATCGAGTCCGGCCGCACGGATGAAGCGCTGGCGCTCGCCCGCCAGCTGGCGATGACCACGTACCGTGGCAGCGAGGAGTTCTCGCGCCGGTTCGCTGCTGGTCCCGAACTGCGCGACGGTCGCTTCTATTTCCCGGTCGAGGATTACCTCGAGCATGCTGGCCGCCGCTTCGTGGAGCGCTTCGATCCGCAGCGCTTCCTCGCGCTTTCCGAATCGATCGACCTGCACGACATCGCGCCGGAGCGCGTGCATGCACCGACGACGCTGGTGGGCTTCCCTTCCGATCGCCTGGTCCCGCTCTCCGACCTGTGCGAACTCCAGCGCCGCATCGGCGGCACCGCGACCCTCGAAGTCGTGGATTCGCCCTATGGCCACGATGCCTTCCTCAAAGAAACCGTGCAGCTCGCCCCCGTGCTGCGTCACGCACTCAACGACTGTTGCGGAGCCCTCTGACCATGACCCGTGAAACCCGCCTGTGTACCCGTGCCGTCCGCGCCGGCATCGAATCCGACACGCAGCATGGCGCCGTCGTACCGCCGCTGCATCTCTCCACGAACTATGCG
The DNA here is from genome assembly GCF_055584245.1 of Luteibacter sp. NPDC104163. Lineage (NCBI taxonomy): Bacteria > Pseudomonadati > Pseudomonadota > Gammaproteobacteria > Lysobacterales > Rhodanobacteraceae > Luteibacter > Luteibacter sp. NPDC104163. The sequence goes on along the minus strand of NZ_JBVJMK010000001.1, from coordinate 407,411 downwards.
TTCGAAGGCTTCGGCCGCAAGCGCGCCTATGACTATTCGCGCAGCGGGAACCCCACGCGCGACCTGCTGGCGGAAGCGCTGACCGAGCTGGAAGAGGGTGCTGGCGGGGTCGTCACCAACACCGGTATGTCGGCCGTCGCGCTGGCGCTTGAGCTGGTACCGGCGGGTGGGCTCGTCATCGCGTCGCACGATTGCTACGGTGGCACGTGGCGCCTGCTCGACGCGTGGGCGAAGAAGGGCCGCTTCAGCGTGCGCTTCGTGAACTTCAACGACCCGACCGCGCTGGCCGAAGGCCTCGCCGCGAAGCCCGCGCTCGTGTGGATCGAGACCCCGTCGAATCCGCTGTTGCGCATCACCGATGTGCGCCACGTTTCACAGGCCGCGCATGCGGTGGGCGCGCTGGTGCTGGTCGACAACACGTTCCTCTCGCCGGCGCTGCAGCAGCCGTTGAAACTCGGTGCCGACGTGGTCCTGCATTCGACGACCAAGTACATCAATGGCCATAGCGACGTCGTGGGCGGTGCGGTGATTGCCGCCGACCCGGCGGTCGCCGAACAGCTGAAGTGGTGGGGCAACTGCAACGGCCAGACCGGTTCGCCGTTCGACAGCTTCCTGACCCTGCGTGGCGTACGCACGCTCGCCGTGCGCCTGCGCGCCCACGAAGAGAACGCGCGCCGTATCGCCGATCGTCTGGAAGGACATGACGCGGTGGAGCGCATTTACTACCCGGGCCTGGTCTCGCATCCTGGTCACGCGCTGGCGGCGCGCCAGCAGAAGGGCTTTGGCGCGATGCTCAGCTTCGAACTCCGCGGTGGTGACGATGCCATCGAAGCCTTCGTCGATGGCATCCAGTACTTCTCGCTGGCGGAATCGCTCGGTGGCGTCGAGAGCCTTGTAGCCCACCCCGCGACGATGACCCACGCCGCCATGGCGCCCGAGGCACGTCGCGTTGCGGGTATCGCCGACAACCTGCTGCGCCTCTCCATTGGCATCGAGGATGGTGACGACCTGATCGACGACCTCGAGTCCGCGCTCGCACGCGCCGCCGCGGTCGCCAACATCACCTCGAAACGCAAGGTCGGCGCATGAGCGCGGTGGTGGCTCCCCTCGCGCCGGAGGCGCCGCAGACCGCCGTGGTGTTGCTGGGCACCGGCGTGGTCGGTCGTGCGCTGCTGACCCTGCTGGCCACGCCTGCCGCAGGCACGCTTCGCCTGGTCGGCGCAGCCAACTCGCGTCGCCAGCATGTACTCGCCGATGGTCTACGCCCTGCCGACGTGGCCGATGCGCTGGCGAAAGCCCGCGACGGTCGCGACAACGGCCCGCTGCTCGCCGCGCTCGACGCGAGCGGTGCCGGGCGCAAGGTCGTCATCGATGCCACGGCGTGTACGAAGGAGGCCACGCGGCATGCCGAGTGGCTGGAACGTGGATACCACGTGGTCACCGCCAACAAGGCCCTTGCGGGCGGCCACCTCCAGGGCTGGCGCGCGCTGCAGGCGGCTTCGGCCCGCGGCGCCATCTATGGTGATGCCGCCACGGTGGGCGCGGGTCTCCCCGTGCTCTCCACGCTGCGCCGCCTGCGCCGCTGCGGCGATAGCCTGCTCACCCTCGAGGGCGTCTTCTCGGGTTCGCTCTCCTGGCTGTTCAACCAGTACGACGGCTCGCGTCCGTTCTCTGCGCTATTGAGCGATGCGCGCCGCCTTGGCTTCACCGAGCCGGATCCGCGTTCGGATCTGTCGGGCGAGGACGTGGCGCGCAAGCTGCTGATCATCGCGCGGCACGCGGGCTTTGCGCTCGGCACCGACGAGGTCGAAGTCGAGAGCCTCGTGCCTGAAACCCTGCGCGGCCTGGAGACCCGTGCCTTCCTCGAGCGCCTGAAGGAACTCGACGAGCCGCTGGCGCGCCGGCATGCCGAGGCGAAGGCCAACGGCAAGGTGCTGCGCTACCTCGCACGCCTGAACCAGCGCGGCCGCGCGCGCGTGGGCCTGGTCGAAGTCGGACCCGAACATCCTGCAGCGCGGTTGTCCGGCACGGACAATCAATTCGCCCTGACCACGACCCGCTACCACTCGACGCCGCTGGTGATCCAGGGGCCGGGGGCAGGGCCGGAGATCACGGCGCAGGCGCTGCTGGGCGATGTCCTCGCCATCTGATTCAAGGACGTTGGACGTAGCAGTCGCGCCCGGAAATGCATGACGAAAAAAAGGGCGCCCATGGGGCGCCCTTTCTCGTCAACGGTGGCCGGTAACCCGCTCGGCCTCATCCGCGCTTGGCGGAAGTGCCGGTTCACCCGGCTCCTCGTCGTGGTCGAACCGTGCGGCTTCCACCATCGGCGTGCGCCAGCCTGAGGACACGCCCCAGAAATAGAACACCGCGCCGAACACCGCGACGATCGCAAGGTCCCAGCCGTACGGGATGTAATCGTGGCCGCCGAAGGTCTTGCTGCCGGCCCACGAGATCACCGCCATGATCGGCAGGTAGGCGATGAGCCACCACGCGCCCTTGAGGTGGCGACGGAAGTCTTCCCAGCCACTCTTCGCCGTGTAGTAGAAGTACAGGGGCAGTGCGACGACCATCAGGAGGATGATCTCGCCCGTGAGCGGCCACTTGGCCCAGTACAGCAGCTCGGTGGCGAAGATGAAGGCGAGCGCGGCGAGGATCGGCAGGCCGGCGATGCGCAGCGGACGCTTGAGTTCCGGTGCCGTGCGGCGCAGCGTCATGACGCTGACCGGGCCGGTGAGGTACGAAATGATCGTCGACACCGAGATAACGGCCGCCAGCGTGCCCCAGCCGCGGAAGAAGAACAGGAAGATGAAGCTCACGACGAGGTTGAGCCACATCGCCGGGCGCGGGATGCCGAAGCGCGGGTTGATATGACCGAAGATCTTCGGCAGGTGGCCGTTGCGCTCCATGGCGTAGATCATGCGCGCCGTGGTTGCCGTGTACGTGGCGCCGGTGCCGCTGGGGCTCACGAACGCATCGGCGTACAGCAGGATCGCCAGCCAGTTGATCAGCAGCGCGGTGGCGAGCTGCGCGAACGGCGAGGCGTACTCGAGCGCGGCCCAGCCCTGGGCGAGCTGGTCGGGCGGCACGGCGCCGATGAAGGCGACCTGCAGCAGGACATAGACCACGGTAGCCAGCAGGATCGAGCCGATCACGGCGAACGGCACGCTGCGGCCCGGGTTGCGCGCTTCACCGGCGAGGTTCACCGGGCTCTGGAAGCCGTTGAAGCTGAAGACGATGCCCGAGATGGCGACCGCGGTGAGGATCGACGAGATGTCGATGGCATGCGTGCCACCGTGCGCGCCGATGTGGAAGTTGCCGCTGTTGAAGCTGGTGCAGATCAGCGCGATACCGGTGGCGGCGGGCACCACCAGCTTGAACACGGTGATCGCCGTGTTGCTCTTCGCGAAGAGCTTCACGCTCCAGAAGTTCAGGAAGAAGTACACGAACACCAGGACCACCGCGATGGCCAGGCCGGGCGGGGTGAGTTCGCCATGGCCGCCGGTAACGACGTAGAGGTCCTTCGTCCATTTCGCCCATTCCCACGGCCAGGAGGCCATGTACTGGACCGAGGCCTCGGCCTCGACCGGGATGACCGAGACGATGGCGATCCAGTTGGCCCAGCCGGCGATGAAGCCCACCAGCGAACCGTGCGAATAGTGGCCGTAGCGCACCATGCCGCCGGATTCGGGGAACATGGCGCCGAGTTCGGCGTAGGTCAGGGCGATGAACAGGATGATCACCGCACCGATGATCCAGGCGTAGATGGCGCCGGGGCCGGCGAGCTGGGCAGCGTGCCAGGCGCCGAACAGCCAGCCGGAGCCGATGATCGAGCCCAGGCCGGTCAGCATCAGGGCGAAGGCGCCGACATCGCGGCGGATATGGTGGTGGGACATGGGTACTCCGGTCGGACGGGCCGGGGTTACCCGGCCCAGGGCGGCACAAGGGCCGGATGATGACAGCCCCCGGCCGCCCTGTCAGCCAGCGATCCCCTACGCAAACGATGGGCACATCGATATACACTGGCCGATGCGGTAAGGAAGAAGGGGTTCGAATGCGATCGAAGGTAGTCGTCAACGGCATATGGCTTGTCGCCATATCGGTATGCGGCATTGCCGCAGCCGAGACGCCGTGGAGCGACAAGGGCCGGCTGATCGATTCGGAGTCATATGACCGTACAGCCAAGGGTTTTTACTTCACCCTGTACCCGGGCGAAGACCCGGTCGAGTCCGTGCGGCGCTGCGCCATAACCATGCGCGAACTGGGCCACCTGGCCTCGGTTTCCTGCTTCGCCTATACCAGCAAGCCGCGTTTCGACACCCGCAAGGGCAAGCTGCGGATCTGCTACACGGCCGTCGCCAACTGGTGGGGACAGGACGAACCGGTGCGCGTTGAGACCGTTGAGCGGCTGCCCAGGGCCTGCCCGACCAAATAATCACAGCCTTGTGGGAGTGAGCTTGCGAACGAAGCTCCTCCGCGGCCCCATCGCTCGCTAGCTCGCTCCCACAAGTGCTCGGCGGCTCAGCACTCGATGACGTTGACCGCCAGGCCGCCGCGCGAGGTTTCCTTGTACTTATCCTTCATGTCGCGGCCGGTGTCGCGCATGGTGGCGATGACCTTGTCCAGCGAGACGTGGTGCTTGCCGTCGCTCTTGAGGGCCATGCGGCTGGCGTTGATCGCCTTCACGGCGCCCATGGCGTTGCGCTCGATGCACGGGATCTGGACCAGGCCACCGATCGGGTCGCAGGTGAGGCCCAGGTTATGTTCCATGCCGATCTCGGCCGCGTTCTCCACCTGGGTCACGCTGCCGCCCAGCGCCGCGGCGAGGCCGCCGGCGGCCATGGAGCAGGCTACGCCGACTTCGCCCTGGCAGCCGACCTCGGCACCGGAGATCGAGGCGTTCTCCTTGTAAAGGATGCCGATCGCGGCCGCCGTGAGCAGGAACGTGATGACACCGTCCTCGCTCGCGCCCGGGCAGAAATGGCGGTAGTAGTGCAGTACGGCCGGGACGATGCCCGCGGCGCCGTTGGTCGGCGCGGTGACCACGCGGCCACCGGCGGCGTTTTCCTCGTTCACCGCCAGGGCGTAGAGGTTCACCCAGTCCAGGATCGTCAGCGGATCGCGCAGCGCCGCTTCCGGCTGGGCGCGCAGCTCGGCCGCCATGGCCGGCGCGCGGCGGTTCACCTTCAGGCCGCCTGGCAGGGTGCCCGGCGAGCGCAGCCCGCGGGCGACGCAATCCTGCATGGCCTTCCAGATGGTGAGCAGGCCCGCGCGGGTTTCTTCCTCGGTGCGCCAGATGCTCTCGTTGCGCATCATGAGCTGGGCGATCGTGAGATTGTTCTCAGCGCACAGGGCCAGCATCTGGTCGCCGGTGGAGAACGGGAAGGGCTGCTCGCTGGTATCGGCCACGATGCGGTCTTCCGCCGCCTCGTCCGGGTTCACCACGAAACCGCCGCCCACCGAGTAGTAATCGCGCGTCGCCAGCTCGTTGCCCTCGGCATCGTAGGCGGAGAAGCGCATGCCGTTGGTGTGGAACGGGAGCTTCTGGCGCTTGTTGAACACCAGGTCGGCCTTCTCGTCGAAGGCGATCTCGTGGCGGCCGAGGATGCGGATGCGCTTCGTCGAACGGATGCGCTCGAGCGTGGCCTGGATCCCGTCCGGATCGACCCGGTCGGGCCATTCACCCTCGAAACCCAGCAATACCGCCTTGTCCGTGCCGTGGCCGCGACCGGTCATGGCCAGCGAGCCGAACAGCTCGCAGCGCACGCGCGCCACGCGCTCGAGCACGCCTTTTTCCTCCAGCCAGTGCTCGGCGAAGCGCGCGCCGGCGCGCATCGGGCCGACGGTGTGCGAGGAGGACGGACCGATGCCGATCTTGAAGAGGTCGAAAACGCTGACTGCCATGGCTGGACGTGGGGTTGGCTATGGGGAATAGCCGGTTATTCTACGCCCGACCACTGACTGCCCCATACACCCCCGCATGTACGCGTTCACACTGTTCCAGCGCGATGACTGCCACCTCTGCGACCAGGCCCTGGATGTGCTGGCCGGTGCCGGCTTCCCGGAGTTCTCGTCGGTATGGATCGACGAGGACGACACGCTGGAAGCCCGCTATGGCGCGCGCGTGCCGGTGTTGCGGCGCAGCGACGGCGTGGAGCTGGACTGGCCGTTCGATGCGGTGGCGGCGCGGGAACTGGCGGGCTGATCGCGCGCAAGCGCGCTCCCACAAGAGCCCGCACGCCCCAACCACCGTTAGCCCCTTGTGGGAGCGCGCTTGCGCGCGATGGGTATCCCACACCCAAGAGCCCGCACGCCCCCACCTCCGTTAGCCCCTGTGGGAGCGCGCTTGCGCGCGATTGAGCACCCTCAGCGCTTAAGCCGCCGCAGGATCTCCTCCCGCGCCTCACGCAGGATCGAATCGCGGTCGAGGCTCGCGACGACATCGGCGACGGCGCGCTTGGCGCCATGGTCACCCCACGACTTACCCGCCACGAGGTAGCGTTCCGCCGCGCGGCCGATGAGTACGGTGGCGTACCAGCCCAGCGCGCCCTGTGCGGCGGCGGTCACCACCACGGAGAGCCCGCCACTCAGCCCCTTCAGCGCGGAAGCAACCAGTTGCACGCCCCACACGGCACCCATCAGCGCGGCAAGCTGCGTACCGATCACCGCCACGAGACGGCCGGACTCCGCCCGGGTCAGCGGCAAGCCGTACACACGGCTTAACTGCACGACCATCGCGGCATCCAGCCCGCCGGCGAGCAGCAAATCAGCCACGGGCACCGGGTTCAGCGCGACCGCGACGGCCTTGGCGATGCAGTACTGGCGAATGACGCCGGACGCTACTTCGCGCCGTGCGGTCGCGATGCGCGCCGTCACCTGGTCGGTCAGGCGGCCCGCGAACAAGCCGGCATGGATGGCCGCCAATGCCTTGCCCTCGCGTTCCGCGATCGCCACGAGGCGCTGCTTCAATGCGGCCACATCGGCCGGGCGCGGCTCGCTCGTCACGGTCTCCTGCCCGCGCGCATCCACGCTTACGACCGTGCGCGGCGCAGGCCGTGCCGCCACTGCCAGCACGTCCTCGCGACGAACCAGGCCCGCAGCGTGCTCGCGCAGGCGTTCGAGCAGTCCATCGCGCTCTTCATCACCATAGCGGTCGGCCTTGTTCAGCACGAGCAGCAGCGGCCGAGCGGTCGCGGCCAGCGTGCGCAGGGCGTCACGTTCCTCGCGGGTGAGGTCACCATCGGCCACGAACACGATCAGGTCGCTGACTTCGGCCACTTCATACGCCAGCTTTTCGCGCGCTTCCCCGCCGAGTTCGTTGATGCCCGGCGTATCGATCAACACGAGGCCCGCGTGTGCCGCTTCGTCCAGGCGCACCGCGTCGGCCTCCGTGGTCGTGCCGTGCAGCACGCCCATGGCGAACGCATCGCGCCCGAGCAGTGCATTGCCGAGTGCCGACTTACCGGCAGATACCCGGCCGAACACGGCGACGTGCAATTCCTCGCGCTCGATGCGTTCGAGCATCGTTTCCACGCGTTGGAAATCGGAAGCCATGGCCGCGCGCACGTCGGCCGGGATCGATGCATCGTCGAGCAGGCTGCGCAGGCTCGCGCCCACGGCACCGCCGCGCGTATCCGCCGTGGACGCGGCGGGCGCGTCACGGCGGAAGCGGCCGGCAAGGCCGCGCAGGCGGTTGCGCCAGCTTTCGCCCACGACTTACTTCGGCAGCAGGTTCAGCGTGCCATTGACCAGCACGTCATCGGCGATGGTGCCGGTGTCCTTGTACTCACCGCTGCCCACGCCGAAATCGAGGCGCTTCAGGCTGCCGGTGACCGACAGGCGTGCACCACCCGCGGCGGGGTTGAACACCACCTTCAGCTGCACGGGCTTGGAAACGCCATGCAGGGTCAGCGTGCCGTTCGCGACGACGTTGCCCTTCGCATCCTTGGTGAAGCCCGAGGTGACGTAGTGCGCCTTCGGGAATTTCGACGCATCGAAGAAGTCCGCCGTCGGCAGTGCCTTGTCGCGGTCGCTGTCACCGGTCTTCGCCGTGGCGACGTCCACCGTCACATCGAACTTCGCCGTCGCCAGGTTGGCCGGGTCGTAGCTGATCGCGGCATCGAACTTGCCGAACGAGCCATCGAACTGCTGGCCCTGGAACTTGCCGCTGAAGCCGAGCGTGCTGCCGGGGCCGACCTTGTAATCCGCCGCGGAGGCGGCGAACGGGAGGGCGAGGGCAAGGGCCAGAACCGAAAGGCGGCGGGTGGACAGGATCATGGCGTATCTCCGGGAGGGGTGGGGGCGTTCCGCCGGCCACGCCCGAACGGCAGCATGCGGCGGAGGGTGTCATCGCGGTCGATGAAGTGATGCTTGAGCGCGCCACCGACGTGCGCGACCAGCACCAGCAACAACAGCCAGAACAGATACACGTGCACCGTGCCGAGCGTATTGGAAAGATCTTCGTTCTTTTCCACGAGCGCCGGCAGGTTGAACTGCTTGAAATACTGCAGGGGGAAGCCGTGGGCGGAATTGAACGCCCAGCCGCTGAGCGGGATGGCCACGATCAGCAGGTACAGGAACCCGTGGACGACGTGCGCAGCGAGCTGCTGCCAGCGCGGCGCGGGTTCATCGGCTGGTCGGCGGTCGAACATCTTCCACGCCAGGCGCAGCACGAACAGCGCAAGCACGGTGAGGCCGATCGACTTGTGCAGCGCGAACATGTTGATCTTGTTCAGCGAGGGCTTCAGGCCGTCCATCCACAGCGCGAACGCGCCGTTGCCAAGGATCAGCAACGCCATGAGCCAATGGAAAGTCTTGGCGACGGTGCTCCAGCGGGTGGGCTCACTGCGCATGGGCATCGGGTGTTTCCTTGTCGTGGCTGGCGGGGCTTTCGCCACCGCGGATGGCTTCGATTTCCAGCCAGACCGTCACTTGCGTGCCGACCGAGCCGGTGTTGGAGGTCATGCCGAACTGCGTGCGGTCGAGCACGATGCTGGCCGAGAAGCCCGCGATGGTATGCAGGCCGTAGATCGTCTTGCCGACGCGGTTCACGCGGAAGGGAATGTCGAGCGGTACGGTGACACCGCGCAGGGTCAGCTTCCCGTGCAGGGTGCCTTCCTCATCCGTGCGCTTTTCCACCGAGTCGCTGGTGAAACGTGCCGTCCGCGCATGCTCGGTATCGAGCAGGCTGCTGCCCCGTACCGCCTTGTCCCACTCGGCATCGCCCATGTTGACCGACGCCAGGTCGATCGTTGCATCCACCGACGACGCGGCCCAGTTCGCAGGATCGAACCTCAGGGTACCGTCGGTAATGCGCAAGCGGCCGAATGCGCGGGAAAAACCGTTGTGGTCAACGTTGAACACGACCGAGCTGTGCACGGGGTCGATCTGGTAGGCCTGGGCCTCGGCGTGGGCACCGCCCGTAGCCGAAAGGGCGGCCAGGGCCAGCATGCCGGCGAAGAGATGTCGCATCAGGGGCCTGCTCCATCGCGGGGCCGCCAGGGCGGCCGATGGGAAAGAGTGTGGCCGACGGCGCCGGCCTTGTCAGCCCGTGCGCCGCGAACGGATTGTTCACTCAGCGATCCCGCAGGGCATCGGTGGTGAGTTCCGCCAGGCGCCGCAAGCGGTTGCCCCGGGTATCCGCAAGAAGTTCGCGCATGCGCTCGCCGGCCTCGGCCTGGTCCAGCGTATGGTGTGCGGCCAGCGTGGTGGCCAGCGCCTTGCCCAGGCTATCGAAGACCAGCGCGTAGGCGAACGCATGCAGTACGCCACCGCCCAGGGTGCCCAGGCCCGGGAACGCCTTCAGCGCGTTACCGGCCACCGCCAGCACGACGGAGGTGCCCGTGCGTACGGTCAGGCGTACCTGCTTGAGCAGCGCCTCGATCTCTACGTCGGTGACCCGTACGCCGTACAGGTCGGCCAAAGCGCGGACGAGCCCCGTGGCGAGCACGCCCTGGATCACGAGGTCGGTCCCGGGGGCCACGGCCGCCATCGCGCCGACGATGGCGCGCCGGGCATAGCGCGTGACGATCCGTTCGGCCTCGGCGGCACGCTGCGCCTGCTCGAGCGCCGACGTCCGTTCGTGCAGGCCGGCGAGCACTGCATTCTCGCGTGCCGGTTCCAGCGCGTCGGCGCCGATGGAGACCAGCCGTTGCACGGCGGATACCAGCTCCGCTACATCCGGCTTGCGCTGGCGCCGGACCTCTTCGCTGCTGCCGTCGGCCAGCTCACGGGTAAAGCGTTCCTCACCGCCTGCGCTCGCAAGTACCACCGCATCGGGCAGGCCCGCGGTCGTCGCCCGCAGGTGTTGCGTGATGTGCGCGCGTTCGTCGGCGCTCCACTGGTCGGCCTTGTTGAGCGCAAGGACCAGCGGCTTGCCGAAATCGCCGAGCCATTGCAGTTCACTGGCTTGGGCGCGGGTGAGGTCGCCCGCGCAGAGATAGATCACCGCGTGGGCGCGCAGGACCTCGTCGCGTGCCATCTGCTCACGGGCTTCACCGCCCGCCTCGGCGCTGCCGGGAACATCGGCGATGACCCATGCCGTGCCATCGGGGGCGGTGCCGGTGTAATGCGCCACCTCGCGCGTGGTGCCGCCACGCGCGTCGCCCTGCACGGCTGCGTCCGGAACGAGCGCCTTGATCAGTGTCGATTTGCCGGTCGAGATCTCGCCGAACACGGCCAGGTGCACGGTTCCCGTCGCGCGTCGTCGGTCGAGTTCGCCGAGTTCGCTGCGAAGTTCCTCAACCTCGGCGCCTGATGAGCGCAGTTCGGCGAGGCGTGATTCCAGCGATGCACGGTCGGGAGCCTGAACGGGCGCGCGCGATGTGCGCGGGCGAAGCCACCAGGCACCGAGCGCGATGCCCGCCAGGACGATGACGGCGAGCAGGCCACCGACCAGCCAGCGCAGGCCTTCGGGAAGCGCCATGAAGCGCTGTGCCAGCGCGATCGCGCGCTCCAGCGTGGCGACGAGCAGCCAGGCGAGGGCGGCGATGCCGACGGCCGCCACGAGCAATCGAAGTCGACGAGACATGTCCCGCATTCTACGGGCAAGCGCGTCGGTGATGCCTTACATGAATAAAGGGCCCGGGCCGGGTCTGTCGCGGCGGCCTCGCGTGGCATCATCCGTGCCGGACTAGGAACTAGGCGTATGCACCACACGCACTTGGCGAGATGGATTCTCGTGGCAATGGCTTTCGCCGTTGTCATCATGCCCGCGCGGGCGAGCAGCATGCCGCCCGTTCCCACGCCGCAGTTCCGCAGTTACGGGCTGCACGAGGGCCTGCCGAGCAGCAAGGTCAACGCGGTCGCGCAGGACGGGCCTGGCTTCGTGTGGGTCGGCACCGCATCGGGGCTTTCCCGCTTCGACGGCGTCTCGTTCACCACGCCGCCCCTGGGGCCGGACGCAGCGCACGCGCTGCCGGCCGCGGCGGTTACCGCCCTGTTGGTGGACAGGGAAGGACGCATCTGGATCGGCGGCGCCGAACTTGGCCTGGGCCGCTACGATCCCGCGACCGGCGGCTTCATCCACTGGCGCGATGGCCTGGTCGATCCCGACGTGCGCGTGATCGCGCAGACCCGCGACGGCTCCATCTGGGTGGGCACGGCGGATGGCCTCGACCGGATCGGGCCCGACGGCAGCGATCCCGAACACTTTGGCGCAGGGCCCGGTGAACTCGGTTCGACATCGGTCCACGCGCTGCGTGCCGACGACGACGGGCGGCTGTGGATTGGTACGGACCAGGGTATCGATGTGCTGGAAGCCGACGGACGCAAACTGCAGCACGCCTCCTTCGATGATGGCGAGGCGCCGCGCGTGCTGGGCATCGATGTGCATGGCCCGGATGTCACCGCCGCCACGTCGCTGGGCCTCTACCGGCGAGCGGCGGACGGCACCTTCCGACGGGACCGGCGCATTCCCGCCATGCCGGTGTACGGCACGCTTGCCGATAGCCATGGAACCACCTGGATCGCCAGCATGGACGGCCTGCTGATGCTCGACCGCCATGGCCGCGTGCACGGGGTCGCTGGTGCGTGGACCGCGCAGGGCGGGCTGCCGGGCCGATCGGTGCGCGGCCTGATGGAGGATCGCGAGCACGGCCTGTGGTTCGCCTTGAACGATGGCGGGCTGGGCTACCTTGGCCCCAGCTGGGAAGACTTCACCCGCTTCGCCCACGTGGCGACCGATCCGCAGAGCCTGCCGGGCCGGACGGTGACCGCGGTCGCCGAACACGGCGATGGTCATCTCTGGGTCGGCGGATTGCGCGGCTGGGTGCGGGCGTTCGATCCCGCGACGGGGCGGACCGGGCGTGCGTTCGACATCGGCACGGCGCGGATCCAGGCGTTGCTGGAGACGCGCATGGGCGACGTGCTCGCCGGTACGGTGGATGGCCTGACCCGTATCCACGCCGGGCGCGTCGTGCCCTGGCTGCGCGATGAGATCACCCGGCCGGTTACCACGATGACCCAGGCCCCCGACGGCACCGTGTATGTCGCCGCCGTTGGCGAAGGCGTTTTCGCGCTTGGCCCCTCGCTACGGCATGCCGTGCCCCTGCTTTTTGACGAACCGCGCCGTGGCGCGTTCGACACTCGCCAGATAGAAATCGTCGGCGGCGACCTCTGGCAGGCGAGCCTCGCGGGGCTGGCGCGGCGCGACCGCTACGATGGCCGCATGCGTTTCATCACCGGTGTCGCACCGGGGCGCGTCAATGCCTTCGAGCCCGATGAGGACGGCTTCTGGGTCGTAAGGCCCGGCGTGCTCGAGCACTACACCTGGGAGGCCGGCCGCGCCGTCCTCGATCGTTTGCTCGGGGGCGCGCAAGGTTTCCCGTCCGCCGACATCCTCAACATCCGCCGCGATGCCACAGGCCGGCTGTGGATGTATGGGCAGACGGGGGTGTGGCGTTTCGATCCACGCACGGGTGGCTTCCGCCCGTTCGGCCTCGCCGACGGCCTGGCGAATGGCGAGTTCACCCATGCCACCACGGTGCGGCTCGCCGATGGCACCACGTATGGCGCGACGCTCGGCGGCCTGGTGGGTTTTCGTCCGGACCGCCAGCGCGACCATTCGCGCAAGCCCGGGGTCGCGGTGCTCGGCGCCAGCGTGTTGCGCGGCGGCAGGCGCATCGCGCTGGAACCCGACGGCGGTGTCTTCCGCCTTGCGTGGGACGACCGCGAACTCAGCGTGCGCGCACGCGCGCTTTCCTATGTGAACCCCGACCGCAATCGCATCGATTTCATCCTCGGGCGCGGCGCCGAGCGCAGCGTCCTCCGGACCGGCAAGGAAGGTGAGGGTCAGTTCGCTCCGCTGGCCCCGGGCGTGTATCGCCTGGACATCGTCGGCCGCGGTCGCGATGGCATCGATGGCGAACTGCCCGCACCGCTCGCCATCGAGGTCGAGGCGCCGCCGTGGCTCCGCTGGTGGGCATGGGTCGCTTATGCGCTCGTCGCACTGGTCGTGGTCGCCGCTGTCGTGCATGCGGCGCGCTCGCGGGTGGGCCAGGCGATGCGCGTGCAGCTCGCCGAACAGCAGCAACGGCTGGCGGAAGAGGCCAACGCGGCGAAAACTGAATTCATGGCGACGCTCGGTCACGAGATACGCACCCCGATGACCGGCGTGCTCGGCATGGCCGAGCTGATCTCGCGCACCCCGCTGGACGAGACGCAACGCGCTTATGTGGAGGCGGTGCGCCGCTCGGGTGCCATGCTGCTGCGCCTGGTGAACGATGCGCTGGACCTGACCCGGATCGAGGCACGCCGCCTGGTGGTCGAGCCGGAATGCACATCGCCGCGCGCGATCGCCGAGGCGGCGATCGACCTGGCCACCGCCGCTGCGCACGAGAAAGGGCTCGCGCTGATACTCGACGTGGACCCGCAGGTACCGCGAGCCCTGCGTGCGGACCCGGTGCGCCTGCGCCAGATCGTGCAGAACCTCGTGAACAATGCCGTGAAGTTCACCGAGCGGGGTGGCGTAACGGTGCAACTGGCCTGGCGCGATACCTCGTTCGAGCTGGTCGTACGCGACACCGGCCCCGGCATCGATCCGGCCTTGATGGGGCGCCTGTTCACACGCTTCGAGCAGGGCGGCACGAAACAACGTGGCGAAGGCTCGGGCCTGGGCCTCGCGATCTGCCATGAGCTCTGCACACTGATGGGCGGCCACATCGCGGTGGATAGCGCGCCCGGCACGGGCAGCGTGTTCACGGTGCGCCTGCCGCTGCCCGAATGCGCGTGCAAGGGCCAGGCGTGTGCCGCGGGCGCGGCCGTGCCGGAGCGCGATGCGGGGCGCCGGGTCTTGCTCGTGGAAGACGATGCCGTCATCGCCGACGTCATCGCAGGGCTGCTGCGGCAGCGCGGGAACGAGGTGGCCGTGGTGGGCGATGGCCTGCAGGCGCTCGCCGAGCTGTCGCGCGCATCGTTCGATGTGATGCTGCTCGACCTGGACCTGCCGGTGATGGATGGCTTCCAGGTGGCGCGCATGGTGCGCCGGATGGAGCAGGCCGCGACCATGCCGATCATCGCCGTGACGGCGCGTTCCGCGGGCGATGAGGGAGAGGCGGTGCGCGAAGCCGGCATGGATGCGCTGTTGCGCAAACCACTGACCGGTGACGGGCTCGCGGCCGCGCTCGAGGGCGTGGCCGCGTGATCGGTGCGCGCTAGCCGAAGCGGCGGAAGTAAGCGAGCGCGCCGGCGACCAGCAGGCCCGTGGGCAACAGGTTGGCGAGGAGCGGCGGCAGGCCGTACACCGTGCCGAAGTTCACCATGGCGCCCTGCAGGAAGTACCAGCCGATCGCGAGGATGATGCCGATGAAAAGCCGCTTGCCGAAGCCGCCCGAGCGCAGCGAGCCGAAGGCGAACGGCATCGCGCAGAGCACCAGCACCAGCACGTTGAACGGGAAGATCACCCGGCCCCAGAACGCGACCGCGTAGGCGCCGGGGTTCTGGCCGTTGGATTCCAGGTAACGCATGTTCCGGCGCAGGTCGGACATGGAGAGGTATTCGGGGTGGATGATCGACTGCTCCAGCACGTGCGGGTTCAGTCGTGATTTCCAGGTCTGGGTCGGGGCGGTCAGCGAATGGATGCCGGCCGCGTCGCGCGTGCTCGTGCGGACGTTGGTCATGACCCACTGGTTGCCATCGTGGATCGCACTGTCGCCATGCGAGAACTCGGCGACCTGGCCATCAGGGGTGAACGAGAACACCCGCACGTCCACGAGCTTCACCGTGGTGAGGTCGCCTTCCTGCGTGGCGATGGCGGACTTCGCGTTGATGATCTTGCCGGCATCGCGTGCCCAGAGGCCGCTGCTGGTCGAGCCGAGGTTGCTCGAGCGCATGCGCACCTGGATGGCCTGGGCGTGCTGGTCGCCATAGGGCGCGGCCGTTTCGCCCATGATGACCACCAGCACGGTCAGCGCGGCGACCACGCCGACGGCCGATACGCCAATGCGCAATTTGGACATGCCCGCCGCGCGCAGCGCGGTGAGCTCGCCGGTGGCGGCCAGGCCACCCAGGCCCAGCAGGCCGCCGATGAGGGCGGCATTGCTGAACATCTGGTACAGGCGCCGCGGCACCGTCAGCATGATGTAGGCGATGGCGTCGTACAGCGTGAAGCCGTTCTTGCCGATGTTGCCCAGCTGGCGGACGAACTGGGTGAGCGCGTCGAAGCCGGTCAGCACCAGCCACACCAGCAGCAGGGTGCCAAGGACGCTGGCGCCGATGAGGCGGTCGGCACGCTTGATCGTGAGCGTGGCCATCAAGCGGTTCCCTTCACGCGGCGCGGCGCATTCTGCCGCCAGAAGATCCAGGCGGCGATGCTGAAGACAATGGCGTGGAGCACCCAGATCGGCGCCGACGTGCCCAGGCTGCCCTTGATGATGTGCGCGCGGGCGATGAGCTGCCACACCACGTACAGGAAGTAGGCCAGCACGGCGATCAGCAGGCGCCCGTAGCGCGCGTCGCGTGGCGCCTGCCGCGACATCGGCAGCACCATCATCATGAGCACCAGGGTCGACACCGGGGCGGCGAAGCGGGACACCAGCTCACCCAGGGCCTCGGCCGTCCCCGCCTTGAACAGCTGGACGGTGGTCGACTCGTGGGCCGGATCGGTGTCGTTGTCGTCGTCGCTGATGTTCGACAGGGACACGTCGTTGCGCTCGTACTTCATGCGCCGCCAGTTGTCGCCGGCGAGCGGGATTTCAAACTGCCAGCCATCGAACAGGGCGAGGAAGCGATCCTGGCCGTTGCTCTCCTGGTACATCTGGCCGTGTTTCGCGTTGACCACGCGAACCTGCGGATTGCCGTCGGAATCGACGCGGTCGGTCGCCAGGAAGGTCTTGCCCAGCACCGTGCCATCCCGGCTCAGGGAGTCGACGAAGATGATGCCGCCCTTGCCGGGCAGCTCGGTGAAGCGGCCGGCATCGAGGCCGGCGGCGATGACCGACTTGTTGGCCGTGGCGATCACCTGGTCCGCGGTGCGGGCCGACCACGGGCCCAGCCAGAGCGACAGCACGCCCACCGTGATGGTCGTGAACACGGCGAGCAGGGTGACCGGGCGGAGCATGCCGCGCGGGCCCATGCCCGACGAGGCCAGCACGTGCATCTCGCTCTCCCGGTACATCCGGCCCAGGGCGATCAGGGTACCGAGGAAGGCCGCCATGGGCAGCAGGGTGGAGAGCAGGTCCAGCATCTGCAGGCCCAGCACCTCGAACATGATGCTCGGCTGGATACTGCCGTTCGCCACCTTCTGGAGCACCCCCGCGAAGGCGCCACCGGCGAAGATGACCAGCAGCACAATGGCGGTCGCCAGGATGCCGTAGGCCAGTTCGCGGAGGAAGTATCGGTCGAGGATGCTGAGCATTTGGTAGAATTAGCGGTTGGAGCCGCGTCAGTCCCGGCCGGCAAACCTTAAGTCTAGCCTGTCCGCGCCCCGGACGGCTTTCGCAGGACAGTAAGTCATGACGGTTCAGTTCAGCCTTGGTTCCAATGCTCCCGAGTCAACCGCCACCCCGGTCGCCGTGGTCGGCGTCTATGAGAACGGTGTCCTGACCAGCGCCGCGGCCCGTATCGATACGGCCGCCAACGGCGCCATCAAGCGGCTTGTCGAAGCCGGTGACGTCACCGGCAAGGTCGGCAACGTGGTCACCCTGCTGCACCTGGCGGGCATCGCGGCAGCCCGCGTGCTGGTCGTGGGCCTGGGCGCCCAGAAGACCTTCGACGCCGCCCGCTACCAGCGCGTGACCCTCGAGGCCGCCCGCGCCATCGGCCGCCTGCCGGTCACCGAGGCGGCCAGCTGGCTGCCGGAAGTGGACGTCCCGGGCCGCGATGCCGCCTGGAAGCTCCGCGTCGCGGCGCTGGCCACCGACCATGCCGCCTACCGCTACACCGCCACGGTGAAGCCGCGCGACAAGGCCCAGCCGGAGCTCACCGCCATCACCTTCGCCGGCCCGGCCGATGCCGAGGCGGGCCTGGACCAGGCCCGCGCCATGGCCGAGGGCGTCCGCTTCGCCCGCGAGCTGGGCAACCTGCCGCCGAACATCTGCAACCCCAATTACATCGCCGAGCAGGCCCGCGCCTTTGCCGAGAAGCATGAGGGCGTCACCTACGAGGCCCTTGACCGCGCCGACATGGAGCGCGAGGGCTTCGGCTCGCTGCTCGCCGTGGCCCGCGGTTCGGCCAACGAGCCGCGCCTGGTCATCCTGCAGTGGAACGGTGGCAAGGACGGCGAGCGCCCCTACGCCTTCGTCGGCAAGGGCATCACCTTCGATACCGGCGGCATCAGCATCAAGCCGGGCCCGGGCATGGAAGAGATGAAGTTCGACATGGGCGGCGCCGCCGGCGTGCTCGGCGCCTTCGTGGCCGCGGTCGAGATGAAGCTCCCGGTGAATCTGGTCTGCGTGGTCCCGGCCGTGGAAAACATGCCGGACGGCAACGCCTACCGCCCGGGCGACGTGCTCACCAGCCTCGCCGGCATCACCATCGAGGTGCTCAACACCGACGCGGAAGGCCGCCTGATCCTGTGCGATGCGCTGACCTATACCGGCAAGCGCTTCGACCCGCACACCATGATCGATGCCGCCACGCTCACCGGCGCCTGCGTCGTGGCGCTGGGCAAGCACGCCTCGGGCCTGATGACCAAGGATGAATCCCTCTCGGCCGAACTGCTGGCCGCTGGCGAGGACACCCTCGACCGCGCCTGGCGCCTGCCGCTGTGGGACGACTACCAGTCGCAGCTGGAATCCGGGTTCGCCGACGTGGCGAACATCGGCGGCAAGTACGCCGGTGCCATCACGGCCGGCTGCTTCCTCGCCCGCTTCACCGAAGGCCGCCGCTGGGCGCACCTGGACATCGCCGGCACGGCGTGGGACGAGGGTCGCAAGGGTCTCGCCACCGGCCGCCCGGTGCCGCTGCTGACCCAGTGGCTGCTCGACCGCGTCAACGGCTGATCGCACCCGATGCCGCGCGCCGACTTCTACCTGATCGACAAGCCGCGTTTCCGCGAGGATCCGCTGCTGCTGGTCTGCGAGCTCGCGAAGCGGGCGTTCGGCGCGGGCCAGCCCACGCTGATCCTCACCCGCGATTTCGAGCAGGCCGAGGCGATCGACGAGTACCTGTGGTCGTTCGACGAAGACGCCTTCATCCCCCACCAGCTGGCGGGGGATGAGGACGACGAGAACACCGCCGTGCTCATCGTGCCGCCCGGCGTCGAAACCGCTGACCGGCCCATGGTGATCAACCTGCGCGATGTCTGCGCGCCGGGGCGGTTCGAGCGGGTGCTGGAGGTGGTAGCCGCGGACCCGGCCGAGCGCGATGGCTCACGAACGCGCTGGGCGGAGTACAAGCGCGGCGGGTTCGAAGTGAACAAGCACGATATGTAGAAAAGAAAACCCCGCCGAGGCGGGGTTTTTTCTTGGCGGATTCTGCGAGCACCCATTGCGTGCAAGCACGCTCCCACAACGGCTGTCGTGGGAGCGAGCTTGCGAGCGATCGGCCCCGCGGAAGAGCATCGTTCGCAAGCTCACTCCCACAAGGGCTGTTGTGGGAGCGCGCTTGCGCGCGATTGGGGGTGCCTCAGCCCCCCAGCTTGCGAGCCTGATCGCGCATGGCATCGGCCTGGCGCGTCCAGTCGGTGATGCGCTGGCGCTCCTGCTCCACCACTTCGGCCGGTGCATTGGCGACGAAGCTGGCGTTGCCGAGCTTGGCTTCGCACTTCCTGATCTCGCCTTCCACGCGGGCGATTTCCTTGGCCAGGCGGGCCTTTTCGGCGCTGACATCGATCAGGCCTTCCAGCGGGATCAGCGCGCGCATGCCGCCGACGATGGCGACCGCGGCGGCCGGCTCTTCGCCTTCAACCCACAGCGGCGACTCGACGCGGCCGAGGAACGCGATCTGGGCGGCGAACTTCGCGGCGCGAGCGCGATCAGCTGCATCGCCATCGGCGAACAGCAGCGGGATGACCTTGCCCGGGGCGATGTTCATCTCGGCGCGGATGCGGCGCACGCCGGTGAGCACGCCTTTCACCCATTCAATCTCGGCCGTCGCCGCGGCGTCGCCCGTGACATCCTCCGCCTCCGGGTAGGGACGCAGCATGATCGTTTCGCCCTCGATGCCAAGCACCGGGCGGACGTTCTGCCAGATCTCTTCGGTGACGAAGGGGATCAACGGATGCAGCGCGCGGAGCAGGGTCTCAAGCACGTGGACGAGCGTGTAGCGCGTCGATGCGATGGCGGCCTCGTCGGTGCCATTCAGCGCCGGCTTCGAGAGCTCGAGGAACCAGTCACAGAACTCGTTCCAGGTGAACTCGTACAGGGCCTGCGACGCGAGGTCGAAGCGATAGAGCCCGAGCTGCTCCTTCACCGTCGCCAGCGTCTCGGCAAGGCGGGTGAGGATCCAGCGCTCGGCTTCGGTCGTCGGCGCGACCTTGTGCACCGGGCCTTCGCCCAGGTTCATCAGCACGAAGCGCGATGCGTTCCACAGCTTGTTGACGAACGCCTTGTAGCCGGCGGCACGCTCCAGGTCGAACTTGATGTCGCGACCGTGCGTGGCAAGCGAGGCGAAGGTGAAGCGCAGGGCATCCGCGCCGAACGAGGGAATGCCCTCGGCGAATTCCTTGCGGGTGGCCTTCTCGATCTTCTCGGCCATCTTCGGCTGCATCAGGCCCTGCGTGCGCTTGGCCAGCAGGTCGTCCAGGCTGATGCCATCGATGATGTCGAGCGGATCGAGCACGTTGCCCTTCGACTTCGACATCTTCTGGCCATCCTTGTCGCGGATGAGGCCGGTGAAATAGACATCCTTGAACGGCACTTCGCCGGTGAAGTGGTCGGTCATCATGATCATCCGGGCGACCCAGAAGAAGATGATGTCGAAACCGGTGACGAGCACGTTGGTCGGCAGGTAGCGGTCGAAACCGCGCTCGGCCTGGGCCTGCGGATCGGGCCAGCCCAGCGTGCTGTGGCTCCACAGCGCCGACGAAAACCAGGTTTCCAGCACGTCGGCGTCGCGACGCAGCGCGCCGGTGTAGCCCTGTTCCGCGGCGAGCTTCGTGGCTTCCGCCTCGTCGTGCGCGACGATGATCGCACCGGCGTCGGTGTACCACGCCGGGATCTGGTGGCCCCAGGTGAGCTGGCGGCTGATGCACCAGTCCTGGATGTTGGTCATCCAGTGGCGGTAGGTGTTGATCCAGTTTTCCGGCACCAGGCGGACCTTGCCTTCCTCGACGATCTCGAGGCCGCGTGCCGCCAGCGTGTCCATCTTCACGAACCACTGCCACGTGAGGTACGGCTCGATGACCTGGCCGGTACGGTCGCCGCGCGGCACCTGCAGCTTGTGCTTCTTCGTCTCGACGAGCAGCTCCTGCGCCTCGAGGTCGGCGAGCACGGCCTTGCGCGCGACGTAACGATCCATGCCGCGGTACTTCGCGGGCGCAGCGTCGTTGATCGCCGCCTCGTCGGTGAGGATGTTGATCATCGGCAGGTTGTGGCGCTGGCCGATCGCGTAGTCGTTGAAATCGTGCGCCGGGGTGATCTTCACGCAGCCGGTACCGAAATCCTTCTCGACGTATTCATCGGCGATGATCGGGATCTGCCGGTCGGAAAGGGGCAGGGCGAGCATGCGGCCGATCAGGTGCGCATAGCGCTCGTCTTCCGGGTGCACGGCCACGGCGACGTCGCCCAGCATGGTCTCCGGGCGCGTGGTCGCGACGATCAGCTCGCCCGAGCCATCGGCCAGCGGGTAGCGGATCGACCACATCGAGCCGTCTTCTTCCTCGCTCACCACCTCCAGGTCGGAGACCGCGGTCTTCAGCACCGGATCCCAGTTGACCAGCTTCTGGCCACGGTAGATCAGGCCTTCCTGGTGGAGGCGGAAGAAGGTTTCGACGACAGCCTTCGACGGACCCGGGTCCATGGTGAAGACCTCACGGCTCCAGTCGCCGGACACGCCCATGCGGCGCATCTGGCGGCCGATGGTGCCGCCGGACTGGTGCTTCCACTCCCACACGCGCTCGATGAAGGCATCGCGCGTGAAATCGGCGCGCTGCTTGCCTTCGGCGTTGAGCTGGCGGGTCACCACCATTTCCGTGGCGATGCCGGCGTGGTCGGTGCCGAGCTGCCACAGCGTGTCGTAGCCGCGCATGCGGTGGTAGCGGACCAGCGTATCCATGATCGTGTGCTGGAACGCATGGCCCATGTGCAGCGTGCCCGTGACGTTGGGCGGCGGCAGCATGATCGTGTAGGGCGTGCCCTTGCCGGACGGCTTGAAGTAGCCGTTGGCTTCCCACTGGGCGTACCACTTCGATTCGATCAGGCTGGGCTCGAAACTCTTGTCCATGCGTAGGTTCCCGGCGCGCGCCCTGTAGGCGCGCTGTTTGACAGGCGAAAAGAGGGTGATTGTAGGCGATACTGGCCGGATGACTGAACACGAAGTGGCCGCGATCCTTGGCGCGGAGGGCCCGTTCGCCCGTGAAGTACCGGGATTCGCGCCCCGCGAGGCCCAGCAGCGCATGGCGGCCGCCGTGGCCGGGGCCATCGAGGAGCGCGACGTCCTGATCGCCGAGGCCGGCACCGGCACCGGCAAGACCTTCGCCTACCTGGTTCCCGCCCTGGAATCGGGCCGGAAAGTCATCGTTTCAACCGGTACCAAGGCCCTGCAGGACCAGCTGTTCTTCCGCGACCTCCCGCGCGTGCACCACGTGCTGGGCAGCCGGGCGAAGGTCAGCCTGCTCAAGGGGCGCGCGAACTACCTGTGCCTGTACCGGCTCGACCAGGCCGTACGCGAGGGCAACCCCGACCGCCAGCTCGCCACCCAGCTTTCCAGTATCCGTGCATGGTCGGCCCGCACCCGGCGGGGCGACCGGATGGAAATGGCCGATATTCCCGAAGATTCCCCGGTCTGGCCGCGGGTGACCTCCACCCCGGAGAACTGCCTGGGCAGCGAGTGCCGGTTCTTCGAGGACTGCCATGTCGTGAAGGCCCGGCGCGAGGCCATGGAGGCCGACGTGGTGGTGGTGAACCACCACCTGCTCATGGCCGACCTGGCGCTCAAGCAGGAGGGTTTTGGCGAGATCCTGCCCGGCGCGGATGCGTTCATCCTCGACGAGGCCCACCAGATTCCCGAGCTGGCCGGCCAGTTCTTCTCCCAGAGCATCGGCTCGCGCCAGCTGGTCGACCTGGGCCAGGACGCGCTCGCCGAGGCACAGGGCGTCACTGGTGCCACGAGCCAGCTGCTGGAGCCGGTGGAGGTCGTGCAGGACCTGGTGAAGCGCCTGCGCCTCGCGATGGATCCGCTGCCCAACCGCGGGCCGTTCGGCGCGCTGGAGCGGGACGCGGGCACCCATGAGCTGATCGGCGAGTTGCGCGACGTGGTCGCGGCGATGGCCGACCTCCTGGCCGGCCTGGGTGAGCGGTCGCGTGGCTTGGCAAATGTCCACGAGCGCGCGCAGATGCTCAGCCTGCGGCTCGACCGCATCGCCGAGGAGCACTCGGCGTCGGATGTGCGCTGGTACGAAACCTGGCCGCGCGGCTTCGCCTTGCACGCCACGCCGCTCGATCTCGCCTCGCCGCTCCGCGCGATGCGCATGGCGACGAACGCGGCGTGGATCCACACCTCGGCGACCCTGTCGATCGCTGGCGATTTCCAGCATTTCGCCCGCCAGCTGGGGCTCGAGGATCCGCGCACGCTGCACGTGGAAAGCCCCTTCGACTACGGGCGCCAGGCGCTGGCTTACCTGCCGAAGGATCTGCCGGATCCGTCGGCGCGCGACCACACGGACAAGGTCATCGCCGCCATCCTTCCCGTGCTCGAGGCGTCCGATGGCCGCGCGTTCCTGCTGTTCACCTCGCACCGTGCGCTGCGCCGTGCGGCCGAGTTGCTGGAGGGTCGGGTGCCCTGGCCGCTGTTCGTACAGGGCACCGCGCCACGCCATCGCCTGCTCGAGGAGTTCCGCCTGAGCGGCCGCGGCGTGCTGCTGGGTGCGGCCAGCTTCTGGGAAGGGGTGGACGTGGCCGGCGACGCGCTCAGCGTGGTGGTGATCGACAAGCTGCCGTTCGCCATGCCCGACGATCCGGTGCTCCAGGCCCGGCTCGAGGCGCTGGAGGAATCCGGCATCAACCCGTTCATGGGCTGGCAGGTCCCGACCGCGGTCATCGCGCTGAAGCAGGGCGCGGGCCGGCTGATCCGCGATGTGCACGACCGCGGCGTGCTGGTCCTGTGCGACCCCCGCCTCACCACCAAGGGCTACGGCCGCCTGTTCCTCGCCAGCCTCCCGCCGATGCCGCGTACGCGCGAACTCGCCGACGTCACGGCGTTCTTCAAGCCGACCTGAGCGCCGCCGCCGTCGTGGGGGGGGGGGGGGGGGGGGGGGGGGGGGGGGGGGGGGCCCCGCCCCCCCCCCCCCCCCCGCCCCCACGACGGGGGGGGCCCCGATATTAGGGGAG